>JBBSSN010000148.1:0-5652 GCA_038242035.1 Actinomycetales bacterium | reverse complement strand
GTGAAGCCACATGGGGCGTTGTACAACACGATCGCTCACCACGCTGGGCAGGCGGAGGCTGTTGTCCGCGCGATACTTTGTCTGGACCCCTCGTTGCCCCTGATGGTGCTCCCGGGCTCCGAGATTCAGCGCACCGCCCAAGCCGCCGGATTGCGCACTGTGGTCGAAGCGTTTGCAGATCGTGCTTACAATCCGGACGGCACCTTGGTGCCCAGGACGAGGCCCGGGGCAGTTCTGAAGAACCTTGACGCGGTGGTAAAGCAGAGCGTCCGCCTGGCGACTAAGCAGGAGATCGAGGCGATTGACGGCAGCGTGCTGCATGTGGAAGCACAAAGCATCTGTCTGCATGGCGATACTCCGGGAGCCGTTGCCATGGCGGACAGTACACGACGGGCGCTGATTGAAGCCGGCGTGACGATTGAAAGCTTTGTGTAGGCGGCTATGCCAGAAAACGTGCGAATCAGCCCCGTGGGGGATCATGCCATCTTGGTGGAACTGCCCAGCTTGAACCAGGTGCAGAGCCTGCATGCCCTGCTCAAAGACAGCCCAGGCCCGGGCCAGGTCGATGTGGTCGCGGCCGCACTCACGGTCCTTGTCACGGCGGACTCCACCGCCACGGCGAGAAGGATAGCGGCGTGGGTCAAAAGCGCAGATCTCACCGCTATACCGGAGCGCAACGACACACTCACCGTGATCGACACCTGCTATGAAGGTGAGGATCTAAACGCGGTGGCGGAGCTGATGGGCCTGTCACGGGAAGCCGTGGTGGAGTATCACTCCGGCAGGACCTGGACGGCTGCCTTCGGGGGCTTTGCCCCCGGTTTCACATACCTTAGTCGCGATGACGACGACGTATCCATCCCGCGCCGGGCAACGCCGCGGACAGTTGTTCCGGCCGGCGCCGTGGCACTGGGCGGAAAATACTCGGCCGTCTATCCCCGCCCATCACCGGGCGGTTGGCAGCTGATCGGTCGAACCACGGCGCAGATGTGGGACCCGACACGGCGGGACCCGGCCCTCATCAGCTCCGGGAACAGGGTACGGTTCCGGCCGGTCCGCGAAATAGTGGAACTTAGCCAGCCGCCGGTTGACGCCGCTGGCGTTTCGTTCGAGGGCGGCCTACAAGTTGTGGCATCGGGATTTCAGACCACGGTCCAGGACTTGGGCCGTCCCGGCATGGCGGACATCGGCGTCACAGGTTCGGGAGCCTTGGACCGCTCCGCGCTCCGAAGAGCCAACCGCCTGGTAGGAAACGCTGCGGAGGCGGCCGGATTGGAGTCAGTGCACGCGGGGCTGGAACTGCAGGCTATGAGCGACCAGGTCATCGCCGTCAGTGGGGCCCGGCCAGCGCTAGTCGTTTCCGCCGTCGACGGTGCCCAACGTTTGGTGCCCTCCGAAGCACCGTTCGCCTTGCTGGCCGGTGAACGGATCACCCTCGGCACCCCCACGGTCGGATTCCGCAGCTACGTGGCCTTCCGGGGCGGCATCGAAGTGCCAGTGGTCCTGGGAAGCCGGTCCACTGATGTACTTTCCGGGCTCGGCCCGATGCCGCTTGCCACCGGGGACCGGTTGCGGGTATCTGCCATCCGCACCGGCAGCGCTGTCGCGAACCCGGAGACTCCGCCCCCCGCCCCGGTCGGTGCTTGCGTACTCCGGTACGTTCCCGGTCCGCGCGCTGACTGGTTTTCATCTGCGGCACTGGATTCACTGGCTGAAGAGCTCTGGACTGTCACGGCGGCATCCAACCGACTTGGCCTACGGCTGGATGGAGTGCCACTGGAACGCCGGATCTCTCGGGAACTGGTCAGCGAAGGAACCGTGGAAGGTGCCATCCAAGTCCCCCCGTCCGGTCGGCCGGTCCTCTTCCTTGCTGACCATCCGGTAACCGGAGGCTATCCGGTGATCGGCGTCGTGCTCTCAGCGGACCTGGACAAGGCAGCGCAACTGGCACCCGGATCCACCATCCGCTTCCACCCCTGCCCCGAAGCTGGTCCCGTTGCTGCCCCATAGCACCACTAAATCCGCTCTCGGACCTTTCGCCCACAAAGGAAGCCCCACATGCACAAAGTCCTGATCGCAAACCGAGGCGAAATCGCCGTGCGGATTGCGCGCGCCTGTAACGAACGCGGCATCGACTCAGTGGCTGTCTATGCAGACGTCGACGCCGACGCCTTTCACGTCACCTCCGCCACCGAAGCCTATGCGCTGCAGGGCAATAGCCCTGCCGACACCTATCTCAACGTTCCCAAGCTGCTGGAGATTGCCCGCCGTTCCGGTGCCGACGCCGTCCATCCCGGTTACGGATTCCTGTCCGAAAACGCGGATTTTGCTGAATTAGTTCAGGAATCCGGCCTGGTCTGGATAGGCCCTTCGCCGGAGACCATCCGCCTCCTCGGCAACAAGGTCACCGCCCGTGCAGTCGCCCTTGCTGTCGGAGCCCCGCTGGCTGCAGGCAGTGATGGGCCGGTCGCTTCAGCCGAGGAGGTCCGCGAGTTCGCCCTGCAGCACGGGCTTCCAGTGGCGATCAAGGCCGCCTACGGCGGTGGTGGCCGGGGCCTGAAGGTCGTGTCGGAACTTGATGGGATCGAGGAGGCATTTGATTCCGCGGTTCGAGAATCCATGGCTGCCTTCGGCCGGGACGAGTGCTTCGTGGAGCAGTTCCTGACCCGGCCCAGACACGTTGAAGCGCAGGTGCTGGCTGACACCCACGGGAACGTCGTCGTCGTCGGCACGCGCGATTGCTCGCTGCAGCGCCGCCACCAAAAACTCGTCGAGGAGGCGCCGGCGCCCTTCCTGACAGATGACGTGCTCGAACAGATCTACACCTCGGCAAAAGCCATCTGCCGCCAAGCAGGATATACAAGTGCCGGGACTGTGGAATATCTGGTCACTGAAGATGGAACGGTTTCTTTTTTGGAAGTCAACACCCGACTTCAGGTAGAACACCCGATCACAGAGGAAACATCTGGAATCGACCTGGTGCAGGCCCAGTTGGCGATTGCCGCTGGCGAAAGGCTGGAGCTCAAAGAGGATCCGCGTTCGGGCGGACACGCTTTCGAATTCCGCATCAATGCCGAAGACCCCGGCCGTGGGTTCCTGCCTTCACCAGGAACCCTAGATATTTTTGAACCGCCGACGGGGCCCGGCATCCGGGTCGATACCGGCTTCCGTGCCGGCGATGTGATCCCGGGCCAGTTTGATTCGCTTGTGGCCAAGCTGATAGTAACCGGGGCTGACAGGGAGGAGGCCTTGCGGCGTGCGCGCCGGGCGCTGGCCGAATTCAAAATAGGCGGGATTGCCACCGTACTGCCGTTCCACCAGGCCGTGGTCAATGACCCAGCCTTCACCAAGACCGACGCTTTTGGCGTCTACACAAACTGGATTGAAACGGCCTTCACTGGCGCGATCCCGGCCAATACGGAATTCTCTACCTCCAGCACTATTCCAGCACGGCACAAGTTCAGCATCGAGGTCGACGGACGCCGCGTCGAGCTGGGGCTTCCAGCCGGACTGCTCGCCGCAAGCGGGACCAACACGGTCTCCGCCGCGCGGCTGGGCGATGGAAGTGATGCTTCCATCAAGGAAGAGCCTGCCGCCACGCTTGTCTCCACCATGGCCGGTACGGTCGTCAAATGGTTGGTCAGCTCCGGCGATGAAGTCGCAGTCGGAGATCCCGTGCTGGTTCTGGAGGCAATGAAAATGGAAGCCACCGTGGCCGCACACCGCTCAGGAACACTGGGCAAACTCTTCGTGGACGTCGGCAGCACTGTGACGCAAGGCATGTCTTTGGCCGCGATCAGCTAAAGAGCAGTCAGTGCAGGACGACGGTGGTGCCTGATAAGCCGGTGCTGTCCGCGTGGCTGTGTTGAAACATGATGAGCAGTGGAGGGAGGAGTGCCGCCTCACGGATGGTGACAGGCGGTCGTACTGTGGGAATCACACGGGGGTAACGGTGAGAGGAAGAAGATCCCATGGTGCAGAAACTGGGGGAGGCTGGCGGGCGGGGCTACGACCCGGACTTGTTGGGCCTCGAAGTTGCTACCCCGGTGCCACGGGAAAGGATTCTCGGTGAGCTGCTGGTGTGGGAGGACGGGACGATCCTGCCGCACACGCAGTTCTCGCTGGCCATGAGCCTCGTGGCGCTTCGCCTATTGGGGGCCCTGGCGCCGGAGGCGGGAACCCAGTACCCGATGCTGCCCATCCCGTGCCGCTCCAGCAGCTCGAGCTTGTGATCGCGGAAACGCTGCAGAAGATCCTCCATCCTGCACTCGGCCGAGGTGTAGGTGCGCAGTTCGAATGTCATGGTACCGGCTCTTTCGTGGTTCTCCGGGCTGATGTCGGTGCCGGGCGGGCTGGTTGTGCTGCTTAGTGGGTGCAGCGTATATCCTTAGCCCACGCCGCTGCTGCGTCTGCGGCGTTCTGGAGACGCGGACCGTGAAACAGGCGCCCCTACTTGTGGGTGCGGCGGCTTCCACTGTGCCAGTCCTCCTGCAGCCCGGCCTCGTCGTCGCGCACGCCGAAGCTGCGCAGTTGGGGCTGCTCCCGCAGGCTGCGCTTCATCTGAGCGAACCCGGGGAAGCGCGCCAGGCCCACCACATGGTCCCATAAGGCCGCAGCGTTTTCTTCGCGGGGAAGCCGGCTGATCACGGGTCCAAAAAAGGCCACCCCGGCGGCGGCTCGAAATGAAGAATTGGCGTG
Organism: Actinomycetales bacterium; assembly: GCA_038242035.1. GTDB lineage: Bacteria > Actinomycetota > Actinomycetes > Actinomycetales > Micrococcaceae > Arthrobacter_M. Next base: position 954 of record JBBSSN010000148.1, on the reverse strand, counting down.
CGGATGTCCTTGCCGGTAAGTGCCAGCGCCTCCTCTCCCTCCGCGCGGATCACGGCGTCCCGACGGGTCCTCCAGCGCCGGGGCGTACGAGAGGTTCAGATTTGCGGCGGTCAGCGCGGGCTCGAGGAAGTCCGGGGTGCCGCGGTGGTCAGGATCGGGTGTGTCCAGGTTGGGGTTGGAATCGAAGACCCGTGCTCCCAGCCTTTCGTAGAAGGCCCCGACCGCGTCCGGGCCGTGGTCGGCACGGACGGCAGCCGCCACGCGGAGCAGCCGCAGGCCTGCGGTGTGTCCGGCATCGTACCCTTCCGGGAAACGGGCGTGGTAGTCAACGTCGGCGTTGATCAGCCGCAGCGAAATGAACCGCCATTCCACCTAATAAACACGCTGCCGGGCGACCATGAGCACCCATTTGCTGGTCATCCAGGCAAATGGGCACACCGGATCGAAGTAGAAGCGGATGTCAGGGTTTTTGATTGGTGGGCCTCCAAATGGTGGAGGATCGCCTCGGCTACCTGCTAGGGCGAATCCTCTGTCGGGATGTGCTTGCCGGGAACTTAAGTCAGCTCGTCGTTGGGGATTTCTTCGACGTACCGGCGCGCGAAGGAGAGCTTCTGGAAGTCATCGTCTCGGCCCCACACCAGGTGTGTGGGGATCGCGGCCCGTTGCGGGACAGGGGCCACATCCATGGTGTAGCGCGGATCGGCCGCCAGCATGATTGCGGCGCGTCCGACGGCCAGCTGGTGCCGCCGTCGTCGTTCATCAGCGACAACAGCGAGCAGAATCGCGGTCCGGAATTGCCAAAATCCCAGCAGCAGTAGGACCAGCATGATCAGCCCGACACGGTTGCGGCCGCCCAGCAACGGGTCAGTTCCGTAGTAGATGCCGGGAATGTAGAGGGTGCAGGCGATGGCGGCCAGGATCGTTGCGCGAAAGACGCTGCCGCGGCGGGCGTCG
>JBBSSN010000147.1:0-5657 GCA_038242035.1 Actinomycetales bacterium | reverse complement strand
TGAACGGCCGCCACACGACGCAGTCACGCGGCGAAGGCCGACCACCGGATGAGCATGCGGCCTTATCCGACTGCTCTAAAGCTCCGGGGCGGACGGCAGGGAAGCCGCGGGTCGGTCCTCGGAGCCGGTGACTTTCAGGAGCTGCTGGCCCATCGAACGGATCAGGCCGGGCGTTTCGGACAACGACAGCCAGGCTTGGGGCAGGCAGTCCTCGCCGTATAAGGCGCCGAGGATATTTCCGGCGACCGAAGCCGTGGAACTACTGGCGCCATCAAGGTTAGCGGCGATCCGGATCGCGGTGAGGAAATGTTCAACCGGCGACGACGCAGCGGCTTCGGTGACCAATACCGCATACAGGGCGATCGCCAGAGCCTCGCCGGCGTCCGCTCCTGTACCCAAAGCGGAGCTGAGCTCCGCCTGCTCCCGGGCTGCTGCCTGCTCCCGGGCTGCCGCCGTCGACGGTTTCGCCGCCGTCGACCGGACCGCCGCTGTCGATAATTCCAGCGCTGCATCGAGGCGGTCCAGCAGGTCCGCACTTGCTGCAGCCTCAGCGCCGGCCCGCTCCCGCATCGAGACGGCAGCGTTGTGCAGCGGGAGAGCTTCGACCGCGAGGTGGTGAATCAACCAGCTGAACGCGGCGGACGATTGGAGCGCGGCGGGATGACCGTGTGTCAGGGCCGCGCCGTTGGTACTGAGCGTGTAGACGGCTTCGGCCGGAATATGCGGCACCAGGCCGAACGGCGCGGAGCGGGAGAGCGAGCCGCTCCCCTTGGCCTCCGGGTTGACCGGACGTCCCCGGGTACCCATTTCTCCGCTGGCCAACCCGCTCAAACAGGCGGAGTCCGGGCGACGACGGTGACGGAGTGCTTCCTGCTCGTCGATCCAGCGCGGCTGGGGGGAGGGTGCATTGGCTCCAGAGGTGACTCCCTGCGTGGACAGCCAGCGCAGATAGGCCAGCCAGAGGATGGCCGCCTCGTCAGCCGCCGTGCCGTCGTTGGCCCATTCCAGCGCCTCGACCAGGGCATCGACAGTGTACAAACCCAGCTGCGTGGCGGCGGAAAAGTGCACCGGACCTTGGGCCTGCGACAGATCCAGCAGCCCGGCACTGCCGAAACGGGCGCGGATGGCGGCAACGTCGTCGGCGTCCACCAGATAGCCGAAGCTGTCGCCCAAGGCACCGCCCATCAGCGCACCCTGCACGCGCGAGGCGAAACTGACCGGTGCAGCGGATACGGCTGTGGGGGAGGGGTCCATAGCTCTAATTTACCGCGTTCCGCGGTGCTGCGGCTCTGCGGCTCTGCGGCTCTGAGCGCTGGCCGGGAGCCGTGCCATCGGAACGACGCAGTAAACTCGGGACAGCACCCGCCTGCCGAAAGATTGGACAATTATGCGCGAGCCCGCCTGGCGCCGGACTGGCAAGACCCCGGACTACAGGTTTTCGTTGGCGAACGAACGGACTTTTCTCGCGTGGATCCGCACCTCGCTGGCCCTGCTGGCCGGCTCCGTCGCGATTGATCAGTTGGCCCCGGAGTTTGCCCCCGGCGCCATTCGCGTGGTGCTGTGCGTGGTGCTTGCGGCCATCGGAGCAGTGCTGGCAGTGGTGAGCTACCGTCGCTGGGGACATCAGGAACAAGCCATGCGAAACGGGCGGGAGCTGGCGCATTCCTGGATGCTGCTGGCCATGACGCTGGGCGTTTCGCTGGCAGCACTGGTCTTCGCCGTGCTGATCCTGATCCGGCCATGACGGGGCCGCCAGAGGCATCCACGCCGGCGGCGCCGCGTGATCCGGGCCTTCAGCCGGAGCGGACCTCGTTGGCCTGGCGACGAACGGTCTTGTCCATGCTGGTGGCCGATGTGTTCATCTGGCGCGGCTGGCTGGTCTCCCTCGGGGCGGACAGCGAATCGGGTACGTCGGGGCTGTCCGGCCAATCGCTGGGCTTGGGACTGTGCGCCGCGACAGCCGCTGGTACGACGGCGGTCCTCATCATCTGCGCGCTGGTGCGGCTTCGGGTTTTGCACGGCCGCGTGACCGGCGGACTTGGCGGGCTGGGAGAGAGAGCCGGTCAGAGCGGCTCGGCGGACCAGGGCGGCCCGGACGGGCAGGGTAGCGCCGGCGCTGCCGTGCTGCGCGCGGCCGCCGCCTCCGTCGTCGCCCTGGCCATCGCTGCCGCAGCAGCCATCTTCCTGGTCTGACGCGGCGGTCAGGGCCCTGCCCTGAAAATGCTGTCGGCCCCGCAAAATGACGTGCGTGCCGGTCGCCATTTTGCCGCAACGGCGTCACTGCCGGCGTCCAGCTTTCTGCCATCTCGGTAGAGTAGCTTGGGAAACTTCGAACCTGACGACTGTTAAAGGATCACTCACTTATGACTTCACCGACTACTGTTAAGGGCCCGGCGGTCCCGGTAACCCGGACCGCCGCCGTCCCGGCACCGGAATCCGGGCTCACCGCCAGACTCAGCGCGGAAGCGCTCGGTTCCTTCCTGCTGGTCTTTGCCGGCTTGGGCATTGCGTTGTTCAACGGTTCCGGCAGCTCGGCGGGCGTGCCGGTCGGCATCGGTTTCGGGCTGGCGCTCATAGCCGGCCTTGTCGCCTTCGGCCACATTTCAGGCGGCCATTTCAACCCAGCCGTTTCCTTGGCCGCTGCGCTCGCGGGCAAGATCAAATGGCTCCAGACGCTCTGGTACGTGGTGGCGCAGGTGATCGGCGCGATTGTCGCGGCCTTGGTGCTCTTCGCTGTACTGAATGTTCTGCCGGCGGTTTCGGGCAGCGGCGGCAAGCTGACCACACACACACTGTTCAATAGCCTGGCCAACGGCTTTGACGCGCATTCACCGTCAACCGTGCCGCTGGCGGGAGCGTTGCTGATTGAAGTTGTCGGCACGGCCATTTTTGTCGCGGTTTTCCTGGGTGCAACTCAGGCCCGCGCCAACCGCACGCTGGCTCCGATCGGCATTGGGCTCGCCTACGCCGCCGTTATTACGGTTGCGCTGCCGATCACCAACGCGTCGATCAATCCGGCCCGTTCCACCGCCGCAGCGATTTTCGCCGATGGCTGGGCCGCGCAGCAGCTGTGGCTGTTCTGGGTTGCGCCGCTCCTCGGTGCGGCCGTTGCGGGTCTGCTGTTCCGGGCCTTCGGTACGGGGTCGGCCGTCCATGCCGGGACTACTGGCGTTGACGGTGATGACGCTTTTGCCGACGTCGATGACGAGGACCTTGACTACGAGGACATCGACGGCACCGTTGTGAACGGCGAGGGCCGCGTGGAGAACAGGGAAATTGTGCTGGAGACGGATCCAGCCGTGACCGCCGCCGGGCTTCCGGGACCGGTGGCGGCCACACGGTCCGACGGCGCCGCTCACAGGTCCGCCGTCGTCGAGCCTGCAGGCGAGGCCGCCCCGTCGACGACAGACGCGCAGGATTTCTTCGACGATAAGGGCGCAGCTAAGTAGTCCTTGTTTCGTTAAAGAATCGTCTGCCGGACATGCTCCGACACTCCGGACGGCTGCCGGTGACAATAGTGTCACTGGCAGCCGTTAGCGTAGGAGCATGCGTTTACTTCATACCTCTGACTGGCATCTCGGCAGGTCCTTCCACGGCGTCGGCATGCTGGCGGCGCAGCGTAATTTTGTGGACCAGCTCCTGGAAACCATCCGTGAGGACAAGGTGGATATACTGCTCCTGGCCGGTGATGTGTACGACCGTGCGCTCCCGGGCGTGGACGTGGTGAACCTGCTCGACGAGGCGCTGGCTCGGCTGACGGCCGAGGGGGTGTCCGTGGTGCTCACCAGTGGGAACCATGACTCGGCGACCCGACTCGGGTTTGCCGGCAGGGTCCTGGAACGCGGTGGCGTTCATTTGCGCACCCGTCTGGAGGACCTGGAAAACCCGGTGGTGTTTCCCCTGGGAGCATCGGCCACCGGAGAAGAAGCCCAGCTGGCCATTTACGGTTTGCCGTTCCTGGAGCCCCGGATGGTGGCCGATGCCCTTGGTGTGGACCAGCCCTCGCACTTTTCCGTCACCGAGGCAGCACTGAACCGCGTGCGGGACCACCTGGCAACGCAGAGCCTGCCCACGCAGGCGGTGGTACTGGCGCATACGTTTGCCAGCGGCGGAATCAGCTCAGATAGTGAACGCGAACTTAGCATCGGCGGAGTGGGAGCCGTGCCGTTGGACCTGTTTGACGGGTTCGCCTATACGGCGCTGGGGCATCTGCACGGCCGGCAAATGCTCAGCGAGACCGTAAGGTACTCCGGGTCGCCGCTGGCCTATTCCTTCTCTGAAGCACGTCATGACAAGGGCGGCTGGCTCCTGGAGATCGGTCCGGATGGTCTTGAATTCGTCAAACCGGTGCAGTGGGCTGCGCAGAAGGAGCTCGCGATCCTGCGCGGAACGCTGGAGGAACTCCTCGGCGCAGCGGAGCACGCGCCGGCCGAATCCGCCTACTGCCAAATCACCCTGACGGACAATGAACGCCCGGCCCGGGCGATGGAGCGGCTGCGCGTCCGTTTTCCTGACACCCTGGTGTTGGTCTTCGAGCCGGCGGACGCCCGGTCCAAAGACGTCATCAGCTACAGCGACAGGGTAGCCACAGCCGAAAGTGAACTCCAGCTCTGTTCCGGCTTCCTGGAGCACGTGCGCGGCCGCGGCACGTCCGTGGAGGACGAAGCTATACTCGCCCAGGCCCTCGATACCGTCCGGATGCAGGAGTCGGGAAAATGAGAATCCACAAGCTGGAAATCCAGGCCTTCGGCCCTTTTGCCGGCCGGCAGGTCGTCGATTTCGACGCTCTCGGAGAACAGGGATTGTTCCTGCTCAACGGCGCCACCGGTGCGGGGAAAACCAGTGTCCTCGATGCCATCTGTTACGCCTTGTATGGCTCCGTTCCGGGAAGCAGGCAAGGCGGCAAGCGCCTGCGCAGTGACCACGCGGACCAGGGCGCAGAACCCCAGGTCGTGTGTGAGTTCAGCGCCCGCGGCCGCCACCTCGAGGTGCTCCGCAGCCCCGCCTGGGAACGTCCCGCAAAGCGGGGTACGGGGACCACTCTGCAGCAGGCCAAGACCCAGTTACGGGAGCGGGACAACGGCGTCTGGGTGGAGAAGTCCACCCGGAACGACGAAGCCGGGGCCGAGATTGTGGCACTGCTCGGGATGGATAAGGACCAGTTCACCAAGGTGGTCCTGCTGGCGCAGGGGGATTTTGCGGCCTTCCTGCGTTCCAAAGCGGAGGAGCGGCAGGAACTGCTGCAGAAACTGTTCGGTACGCAGCTGTACAAAAACATCGAAAGGCAACTCGCGGCCGATGCGGCGGAGGCGAAGTCCGTTCTGACGGAAAAGGAGCAGGAGCTACTGCGGCTGGAGGCGCTGGCGCGAAGTCAAGCCGCGGGAATAATTGACCTGACAGAGGGCTGCGGTGACGGCAGGGAACTCCCCGGCAGCGGCGCCAGTGGCGCCGGCGAACGGGCGGTAGTGGGCGACGCTGCGGGGGAGCCCCTTTTTGCGCGGCTGGTGGAATTGATCGGTACAGCACACGCCGCGGCAGAATCTGCGGCGCTAACGAGCCGCAGCGAAGAGCGGGCTGCCGCGGACGCGCTTGTGGAGGCGGGCCGGCGGCGGGACAGGCACTGCAAACTCCGGCAGGCAGAAACGGAACGCACCCGG
>JBBSSN010000146.1:0-5721 GCA_038242035.1 Actinomycetales bacterium | reverse complement strand
GGTGCCAAGGTGATCTCACCGCGCTGCGGTTGCGCATTCGCGTGCCCGGATTCCAGCGCGCTCAGAGTCTGGACCAGCAGCACCGCGCCGCTATGGGAAAGCCGGTCGAGCAGTTCGGAGCCCGTGTCGGTGGGTCTGATCGATTCCGTAAGAGTGCCGTAAACCGGGCCCGTGTCCAGCCCCCTTTCAAGGGCAAAGGTGGAAGCCCCTGTGACGTCGTCACCATGCAGGATCGAGTGCTGAACAGGAGCGGCGCCGCGCCAGGCGGGCAGCAGCGAAAAATGCAGGTTGATCCAGCCCAACGGCGGAATCGCCAGGGCTCCGGCCGGGATCAAGGCACCGTAGGCAACGATCGCGGCCACCTCGGGGGCCAGCGCGGCGATCCCGGCGGAGGCCTGCTGGCCGATTCGCGCGGCCTGAATGATCGGCAGGCCGAGCTCCTGGGCGCGTTGAGCCACGGGCGACGGCGTCAACACACGTTTGCGTCCGATGGGCGCGTCCGGGCGGGTCAGCACCCCCACGATTTCCAGGCCGGCAGCCAGCAGAGCGTCCAACGACGGCACGGCGACGGCGGGTGTGCCGGCAAAAAGCACCCTCATCTGCCGCTCCCTGTCCGCACGCTGCCGCCGCCGCCGAAAGCAGATCCTGCATGTCCGGCCCCGCCAAAGCTGGAGCCGACACTGCGGGCGCGCTTCGCGGTTGTCTTTTCCGTCACTTCGCCGTAGCTGGCATTGCGGATGGCGCGGAGGGCGGCCTTGCGGTCCTCGCCGTCGAGCCTGTCAACAAACAGCTTGCCGTTTAAATGGTCGGTCTCGTGCTGGAAGCAGCGCGCCAGCAGGCCCTCGGCCTCGACCTCGATGGCCTCGCCGTGCAGGTTCACCCCGCTTACCGTGGTCCGCAGCGCCCGTGGTGCAGGGAATCCCAGACCAGGGACGGATAGGCAGCCCTCAACCCCGGGGGGCTGTTGCTCTGGGCTATTGACCAGCACCGGGTTGATGACGTGACCATGGTCCGCTCCGATCCGGTAGGTGAAGACCCGTTTACTCACGCCCACCTGCGGAGCCGCCAGCCCGGCACCGTCGACGTCATCCATGGTTTCCATCATGTACTGCACGAGCTTCGCCAATTCCGGCCCGAACTCCGTTACTGGATCCGCCACGGTCCGCAGCACCGGATCGCCGATAATACGGATACTCAAAATGGCCATGCGGAAGGAGCCTCACTTCAGTGCGCGACGTTGGATGAACGGAATTTTTATAGTTTCGCTTCCTAAGTCTAGTTGGGCTGCGGTTTCATTAGGCTGCGGTTTCATTAGGCCGTGGTTTCAGCGGGCTGCGGCGGACCCGCATTGGACCCGTCGGGCTGGGGCGGAGAAATAGGCAGCAGCGCCGCACCGGCGGCACGTACGTCCGCTGCTGTTTTCCACACGGTCCGCAGCGCGGCGAACTTGTACCAGTGATATTTGAGCACCTCCGGGGTGGCGCGCAGCGCACGGACCTCCGTCTCCCCGATAGCCACGCCCAGCAGGATCGGATCCGCGCCGTAAAGCCATGGCTCCCAGCTTCCGGCAGCGGCGTCGACCAGGCCTTCTTCGGCCTTCATCCCGGCCACCAATTGCATGACCACCTTGTCATCCAGGGGCTTCACCCCGCCGTTACGGTCCGTTCCCTTGGTTTTGTAATCGATCAGACACAACCTGCCTCCGATCCTCGCGACCAGGTCCAGCGTCCCTGCGTAGCCCACGGAATGGTTCCACACCGTCACCTCGGGCGCGACAGGCTCTACCTTGTACAGGTCCCACCATTCATCAAAGCGTGCCGCAAACTTTTCTTCGCCGTTTTCCGCCAGCGCGGCCCTCGCCTCCGGCATGCGATGGGCCCGGCCCAGCGCCCGCAGCGACACCTGTTCGCAGTATGAGTGAACGCGGTCTCCCCGAGCTGCGGCCGCATCCCGAAATCTCTCCGCCGCCTTGGAAGCATCGTTGACCATCCCCCGCAGTTGGGAGGGGTTGGTCAGCGCTCCCGGGAGGGCCGGATGCTGGGCCAGAGAATTAGCGGCCATATATCCGAACCAACCGTCCAGCGTCCCCGACTGCTGGGAAATCACCGTAGTGATGGACGGCATGACGGGCGGCTCCGTCAGGGACCGGGCGTACATCCGGCCGAATTCGGTGGCGTGGGCTAAGGCTGGCTGAGTCATGCTTCCACTATCGCATCCACCACCGACACGGAGAGCCTCGGCAGCGGTAGCTGCACCGACACGCACTCGGACGGCACCCGCAGGGGGGCGACAGACCCTGACACTAGCGAACCCGACCCTTAGTGTGATGTTAACCACAGGATATTCGGCAGTACCCTTGCCTTTTCGGGCGTAGCCTGTGAGGCAGTAGCCAGCGATGGCGCTGGTGTGAACGAGGAGTCATGTCATGAGAGACGAACCATGAGCACACAAACATGAGCGCAGAACCCAGCCCCATCCCCGCGCAGGCCATTCCTGCGCAGGTACTGCCCGCAGGAGCGCCCGCTGCGACCCTTCCCTTCGCCGATCCGGCCGCACTGGGACTGGGCGCCTTCGCTCTGACCACCTTTGTGCTCAGCGTGGTCAACGCCGGCATAATCCCCAAACTCGACGAGCCGGTGGTGCTCGGTCTGGCCCTGTTCTATGGCGGGGCGGCCCAGTTTGCGGCCGGTATCTGGGAATTCGCGAACCGGAATACTTTCGGAGCAACGGCGTTCTGCTCATATGGCGCCTTCTGGCTCTCCTTCTGGTTCCTGGTCCAGTTCCGGGCTGCCGATCTTCCGCCGGCGGATGCCGGAAAAGGCATCGGCCTGTATCTGTTGGCCTGGGCCATTTTCACGGCGTATATGACTGTCGCCGCATCCCGGGTCAGCATGGCGGTCTTCGGCGTTTTCATTTTCCTGACCCTGACCTACATCGCCTTGGCCATTGGCGCCTTCACCAGCTCCGACTCGCTGACTGTTATAGGCGGCTGGCTCGGAATCATCACTGCCCTCATCGCCTGGTACGCCTCGTTTGCCGTGGTGACAAACTCCACTTTTAAGCGGCCGGTAATACCAGTAGGGACTCGGTGATTCCCGTGCCCGGCGCCGCAGGAAACGACCAAAACAACCCGAACGGCGGCGGCAAAACAACGCCGACAAACGCATCGTCCGGGACCGAGACGCTCGCAAACCTGCTGCACGAGCAGCGGCGGTTCCCGCCGTCGTCGGACTTCACGGCGCAGGCCAACGTCACCGCAGAGGCGTACGCCCAGGCAGATGCGGATTATCAGGCGTTCTGGGACCGCGAGGCCGGCCGCCTGACCTGGGCGGAGCAATGGACAAACGTACTGGACTGGTCCAACCCGCCATTCGCCAAATGGTTTGTCGGCGGCAAACTCAACGCCGCATACAACTGCCTTGACCGGCATGTCGAGGCCGGGCGCGGGGACAAGGTCGCCTACTACTTCGAGGGCGAAGGCGGAGACACCCGGACCATCACCTACGCGCAGCTCACGGACATGGTCTGCCAGGCCGCGAACACCCTGACCGACCTCGGCGTCACAGCCGGTGACCGGGTGGCCATCTACATGCCGATGATCCCGGAGACGGTCGTGGCGATGCTGGCCTGCGCCAGGATCGGCGCGCCGCACACCGTCGTGTTCGGCGGATTCTCCGCGGACGCCCTGCGCACCCGCATCCACGATTGCGACGCACACGTTGTGATTACCGCCGACGGCGGCTACCGGCGCGGGCAGGCGGCTGGCCTGAAGCCCGCCGTCGACGAAGCGCTGCTGGACTGCCCGGACGTGCACAGCGTGCTAGTGGTCCGGCGCACCGGCCAGGACGTCGCGTGGGTGGACGGGCGCGACATCTGGTGGCACGACTCGGTGGAGCAGGCAAGCACCCACCACCACGCCGAACCCTTCGACGCCGAACATCCGCTCTACGTCATGTACACCTCCGGCACCACGGGAAAGCCCAAGGGCATCCTGCACACCACCGGCGGCTACCTGACCGGCTGCGCCTACACGCACTGGGCGGTCTTCGATCTCAAGGCGGAGACGGACGTTTTCTGGACGGCGGCGGACATTGGCTGGGTCACCGGGCACAGCTACATCGTCTACGGGCCGCTGGCCAACGGGGCAACCTCGGTCCTGTACGAGGGCACTCCCGACACGCCGCATCAGGGCCGCTGGTGGGAAATCATCGACAAATACAAGGTCTCGCTGCTGTATTGCGCGCCGACCGCCATCCGGACCTTCATGAAATGGGGAGCACAGATCCCCGACAAGTACAGCCTGGCCAGTCTGCGGCTGATCGGTTCCGTGGGCGAGCCGATCAATCCGGCCGCCTACATCTGGTACCGCGACACGATAGGGCATGGCCGCACGCCCGTGGTGGACACGTGGTGGCAAACGGAGACCGGCTCCATTGTGGTCAGCCCGCTGCCCGGAGTCACCGCAGGAAAGCCCGGGGCGGCCATGAAGGCACTGCCGGGCTTCGGGGTCGACGTGGTGGATGACGAGGGGCAGCCCGTGCCCAACGGCTCCGGCGGCTACCTGGTGCTCACCCAGCCATGGCCGGCCATGCTGCGCACCATCTGGGGCGACGACGATCGGTACGTGAATACCTACTGGTCCCGTTTCCCCGGGCTGTACTTTGCCGGTGATGGTGCAAAGAAGGACGACGACGGCGACATCTGGGTGTTGGGGCGGGTGGACGATGTGATGAACGTCTCCGGCCACCGGCTCTCCACCACCGAGATCGAATCCGCCCTGGTCTCCCATCCCATCGTGGCCGAAGCCGCAGTCGTTGGTGCCACCGACGACATGACCGGGCAGGCCGTCGTCGCCTTTGTCATTCTGCGCAGCGAAGCCGGCGACGGCGGTCCGGACGTCGTGCAGCAGCTCCGTGAGCACGTGGCCAAGGAAATCGGGAAAATGGCCCGGCCGCGGCAGATCATGGTGGTGGCCGAGCTGCCAAAAACCCGTTCGGGGAAGATCATGCGGCGGCTGCTCAAGGACGTGGCGGAGAACCGCGAGATCGGGGACGCGACCACACTGGCGGATTCCACCGTCATGGAGCTGATCCGTTCCAGCATGCCGGGAGCGGAGTCCCGGTAGCCGCCGCCCTCCGACTGTTGTCCGGAATCGCTGCGGGACTCCATAAGCTTGATGGATGCAACGACTAGCCAGGGTCCTGACCGAAGTCTTTTCTCCCACAGTGGTGGTGTCCGTCTTTTTGCTGACCACCGGAGCGATGTCCGCTGGTTGGCGCGGCTTCTGGTTTGCCGTGCTGGCAGCGTTCTTCACCGCTGTTGGACCATTCGCCGGCATACTCCTGGCGACCCGCCTGGGCAAAGTCTCCGATCATCACATCGGGAACCGCCGGCAACGGCTGCCTGTACTTTTGGCTGCCATGGTCTCGGGTGTCCTGGGCCTGGTCATGCTTCTGCTGCTCGGAGCCCCGCGCGTCTCCATAGTCGGACTGCTGAGCGTTATCTTCGGGATGATCCTTGTCGGCGCGGTGAACACCTTCTGGAAATTGTCCGTCCACGTCTCCGTTGTCACGTTCGCGACCGTCGCTTCGGTTCTCACCCTGGGACCCGGTTTCCTGCCCGCACTGGTGATTCCGGCCGCGGTCGGCTGGTCCCGGGTGAAACTCGGCGACCACACCACGGCCCAAGTCCTGGTGGGGATCCCGGCGGGGTGCATAGTCG
>JBBSSN010000145.1:0-5730 GCA_038242035.1 Actinomycetales bacterium | reverse complement strand
CCGGCGGCAGGATCCTTCACTGATGGTGTGATGAATCTGCTGGATGCGATGCCGCTCTATACGGATCAATCCCGGGTCGAGATCTGCCGGCTGTCCGAGCGGATCCAGGTGGATCCGGAGCTGCTGACCCAGCTCGACGAGGGTGGGCTGCGGCCGGGTGCGCGGATATCGCTGGCCTTGGTGGGCGGCTACATTTCAGTCCGCGTGCCGGAGATTGACGGCGCATTGGAGCTTCCGCCGGAAGTCGCCGCGCATATTTTCGTTTCACTGGGCTGAGTTATAACGAATACATCACGGTCGGAATTTCTACCGTATAGTAACTAGCTGACGCTGAGATCAAAGCGTTACCTGTTCCGTCGCCGAACCTTGCCAGCGGAGCAGGTGAAATCCCCTTGGCAAGGACGGGGGACCCACTTTCGGCAGCTGACAGAGGCTGCCTTGGGGTGAAGCCTTGTGCGGTACTTTTCCCACGATGAAGCGTTCATGTTTGGCGCCCCGTCGCAGCGGATTGTGCCACCTGGGCCGAGTTGTAGAGCATCTCTCAGACTCGAATCCGACAGCTAACTCCGCAGGTGTTCATCGAGAGGATCACTTGTCAACGAAATTCTCCACCAATGATCGGCATGGCCGAAGGCGCGCCCTCGCGGCCTCTCCCGGGCTCCTTGCCGCAGCCGTGCCGTCCGCGCACACGCAGTCCAGGCGGGATGCCATCCGCACGGAGCGGGGGGCCGGGCGCAAAAATGCTGCGGCAACCGCGCACATCCGCAGTGCAGTATCCACCGGGCTGGGCCAGAAGGCCGGCATGGTGTTGGCTGCCGCTGGGTTGGCGCTGGCCGTGACCATGCCGACAACGACGGCGTCCCTCGCCGACAGCGTATCCGATGCCTCCGTGGTCATTGAGCCCGCGGTAATGGCCTCGGCCGGGGCGCCCTTGGCCTTCGACCGGCCGCAGGTCAGCAGCAGGCTCGACGCCGATGGAAAACTGCATCAGACGTTGGCTGTCTCGGCCGATCACGTTACGGCCGCCGCTGCTAAGGGCGTGCTTAGCGCCCCGTTGGATTCTTTGCAGCAGACCTCGGGATTCGGCGGGCGCGTGAACCCGCTCACCGGCGAAATGGGGGAGTTCCATACCGGCCAGGATTACGGGGTACCCTGCGGCAGCGCTGTTCGCGTCGCCGCCGGAGGGACCGTGGCCTTTGCCGGATGGCACCCGGACGGGGGAGGCAACCGGATCGTGGTCGATCACGGCAACGGTTTAGCGACCACATACAACCACCTTTCCGAGATTGGCGTCACCGTCGGACAGAAGCTGGAGCGCGGCGCACAGATTGCCCTCAGCGGCAGTACGGGGGCGTCCACTGGCTGCCACCTGCACTTCGAAGTCATGGTCGATAACGCTCCAGTCGACCCGCTGGGCTGGCTCTGAGCACCGCTCGTCGGCCGTAAGTTATCAACAGGCCACCGTGACCGGAATGTGACATTAGGCCGGATCTGTTGTAGCGTCTTACTCGCGCCAACTTGTACAGAAGTTGGCGTCCTTGAGTGGATTGCCTAGCTCTGCCACCGCTCACGGTCCGTTCGCAACAATCGTCTGGCAGGGGCGGGGGAACCAATATCGGGCTTCGCAAGAAGTCCTTGGGGTTAAGTCGCCAAGCATTCCAGCGGAAGAGATTCCGCTTCGGATGCACGGCGGCCGGGTGACTCCCATCCGAATCCGACAGCTTACCTCGCAGGCATTGGGAGAGGCATCAGTCGTGTCATCAGTCACTACCCTTGGTCGCCACCGCGCGGCCACGGCCAATACAAACCCGCTTTCGGTCGTTTCCAAAGCCGTTTCCTCGAATGCGGGGACTGTGGGCCGCCAGGCAGCAGTTATTGCCGCCGCTTCGGGCCTGATCCTGAGCATCGGTCTTCCGGCACAGGCTTCTGAAACCGGTCGCGTTACGTCGGACGCTTCAGCATCTGTCCAAGTTGCTCCGCTGTCCATCACAGCACCGGCAACTGCCTCCGTTTCCTTTGACCGTCCGGCCGTCAGCTCGGCACCGGCCTTTTTTCCACCGGCCGTTGTGCCGGTGGCTCCTGCTGCCAGGGTCGCCGCTGCTGCTGACACTGTCGCCGCAGTAGCACCCGCTGCCACGGCCGTCGCAGTAGCACCCGTTGCCGCCGCGCAACCTGTTGTCGCAGCGCAGCCCGTTGCCGCAGCCAAGGTCGAAGCCCCGGCACCAGCCGCTCCCGTCGTTGGGAGTGGACATTCCGGTGTTGCCGCAGCCGCTTACGGCGGACTCGGCCACCCCTACGTTTGGGGCGGCACCACGCCTTCCGGCTGGGACTGCTCTGGATTTGTGCAGTGGGCCTATGCCCAGGCCGGCATCTCCATCCCGCGGACCAATCAGTGGAATGGCATGGTCCAGACCTCTAATCCGCAGCCCGGTGACTTGGTTGTCCAGAACGGCGGAGTGCACGTAGGAATCTATGTCGGCAACGGCATGGTCATTAGTGCGCTCAACCCCAGTGATGGAACTGTGCTCCTGCCGGCCACCGCGACGGGAACCTCCGTCTTCTACACGCTTCCCTAATACCTAAGTAAATACCCGGGTAAATACCGAGGTATTGCCTTCCACGCGGGCCGGCGGCCCGCGAAAAATATTCCGCTGAGCCCCCAGTACCCTCAAGCCGACCCCATCAGCTTGAGGACCGATCAGCTTGAGGACCTTGAAAGTGAGCACCACATGACCACTCGTGCACCCATTGCACGGCACCGCGCCGAGGTGTCAAAGACCAGCTCGATTTCGGTAATCGCTAAAGCCGTCAGCTCCAACGCCGGCGGCATGGGCCGCCAGGCAGCGGTCATTGCCGCTGCTTCCGGGCTGGTTCTGACCACCGGTATCGCCGCGAACGCTGCCGAACCGACAATGACGCGGGTATCCGACGCGTCCTCCACACTGAACGTCAAGGCCGAAGCGGCGCAGACCGTTACTGCTGACTCCACGGTCAAGTTGGCGTTCGCCAGGACGGTCAACGCCTCTACTCCGGCGCCGGCCCCCGTCGTTGAAGCCCCCGTCGTGGCGCAGGCCACTACGGAAGTTCCGATCGGTAATGCCGCCGTCGCCAACACACGCACCGCGCCGGCAACCAATGCCGTCGCACTCGCCGCCGCTCCCGCCGTCGCACCCGCTCCGGCTCCGGCTCCTGCCGCTGCGCCCGCTCCGGCTCCGGCCGCTGCGCCCGCTCCGGCTCCGGCCGCTGCACCCGCACCGGCTCCGGTTGCGCCCGCTCCCACACCTCCCGCCGCTCCGGCAGTAGCCAGCGGTGTTGGTGCCACCATCGCTGCTGCGGCATACGCCCAGCTCGGAGTACACCAGGACTGCACCGCACTGGCCAGCAATGCGCTGGCCGCCGCGGGTATCTTCTACCACGGCTGGCCGGCCGGTTACATGTCCCTGGGCCGGACCGTCTCGGCCGGAGAGGCCCAGCCGGGCGATCTCATCTACTACGACAACGCAGGCGCCGGTGTTCCGCACATTGCCGTTTACGTTGGCAACGGCCAGGCAGTCCACGGTGGATTCAACGGCGGCAACACGCAGCTGTTCAGCGCTTACCTGGGCTCCGGCCCGGTATTCATCGCGATCGGCCACTAGGTCACCAGCCGCTGCAACGGCAAATAGCTTTCGGCTCCCGCCTTCAGACGGGGGCCGAAGCTATTTAATCCGCGTCGGATTGGGCGAATCGGCTGCTCAGTGTTTAGTCTTATCCGTAGAATCCACGGTTCGGAACCAGCGGAGGGCAGCCTGCTCTGTCGCACCGGTGACGGATTTTGCCGAAAAGAAGCGTGCATGCGCACTCTCATTCTGAATGCTGGATATGAGCCACTGGCGGTGGTGACCTTCCGCCGGGCGCTGGTCCTTGTCCTCACGGGGAAGGCCAGCGTCCTGGCCGAAAGTGATGATCCGGTGGTGGGACCCACCGAAATCCTGGGCCGCCCCTCCGTCATCCTGCTGACGCGTTACGTGCGGTTGCCGTATAACCAATCCGCTCCGGTAACCCGGCGGGGTGTGCTGCGCCGTGATGAGCACCGGTGCGCTTACTGCGGGAAGGGCGCCACCACGGTGGATCATATTGAGCCGCGCTCCCACGGTGGAACGGACAGCTGGGAGAATCTGGTGGCCTGTTGCCTGCGCTGCAACGGATTGAAGGGGAACCACACGCTTGCCAAAATGGGCTGGAAGCTGCGGGTCACCCCGGGGCCGCCGCGGTCGGGTTTCCGGCAGATCAAGGAGCTCGACAAGCCGGTGCCGGAGTGGATGCCATTCCTTCAGCAGGAGTCGGCGGCGTAAGCTGAGGGAAGCTGCGAGAAAGGGCGTCGTCATGATCCAGCCAGTTACGTTCGTGGAGATACACAGTCCTGATATGGCTGCCACACGGACCTTCATGCAAGCAACCTTCGGATGGGATCCGCAGCCGTTCGGTACGCCGGAGTACCTCATGGCTGAGCACAGCGGCGCGCCGGGTATTGATACCGGGCTGATGGCGTCCCAGGACGGTGATCCGCATGCCACCCCCGTGATCGCCGTTCCCGATCTGGATGCGGCGATGGCCGCCGTCGTCGCCAACGGCGGTGAGATAGTTTATCCGCGCTTCGACAAGGGCGAGGCAGGGGGAGCCAGTTACATCGTGGATCCGGCCGGGGTGCTGCTCGGACTGGCACAAATGAAGAATGAAACGGTCGACGACGACGCCGACGAGGAACGTCTCGGGCTTGCCTAAGCAACCGGGTACCGAAGGCCAAACCGGAGCTGCAGGCGGGCCCAACACCGGGGAACCCCGCATCGCCGGCGCCGTTGTCCTTGCCGGCGGCCGATCCTCCCGTCTTGGCGGAACAGCCAAGGCCGCGTTGACGATCGGCGGCGTGAGTTTGCTGGCCGGAACGGTGGCGGCGGCCGGGGTCTGGCTTCGGTCCAAGGAGCTGCCCGTGACGGTCGTTCCCGTCGTCGTGGTGGGACCCACAGAACAGCTACGGTCCCTGCTCGGGGAGTCCGCGACGACCGCGAGGGCACGGCTGACCCCGACGGGGCGAAGTGGCGAACGACGGCTGTTCCTGGTCCGCGAGGAGCCGGCGTTCTCCGGCCCGGCTGCCGCACTCGCCACCGGACTGGACCGGCTCACCACGATTGCGGGATCAGCCGGATTCGTCCTGGTGCTCGCATGTGACATGCCCAGGGTGTCGGCTGTGCTCTCGGCGCTACTGGACCACGGTTTAGCCGACGATGGTGTCCTTGCTACTGACCAGGGGCGGGACCAGCCACTGGCCGCCGTCTACCGCATAGCTGCCCTGCGCGCTGCCATTGACAAGGCCAGGCGGGAGGGAGTGTTGGCGAATGCTTCGCTCTTCTCTCTGATTGCTAGTCTGGAGGTGGCTCGGACAGCGGTCCCCGCCGGCAGCACCGCGGATGTGGACAGTTGGGCAGACGCCGCGAGGTTGGGCGTCGACGGGATCCCCGGCATCAGCCCACCGGACGCAGCCGACGACGACTGACGGAGGACCGCCGGTCCGTTGAGGAGTGAAGATTTAACCCGGTTGAACCATAACCCCACTTGCGGGTCTCGGTTTGAACTTATTCGTACGTCAGGAGCCGTCATGAAGAGCCAGGAAGAGTTGCTGGAAGATTGGGTGCACACACTGCTGCAGGGTTTTGAGATTGCCGACTTGTCCATTGACACCAACGCGATTCT
>JBBSSN010000144.1:0-5777 GCA_038242035.1 Actinomycetales bacterium | reverse complement strand
TATGTGACTGACCGAAGAAAGAGGAGACATGTTCAAACGTCCACGAAATGAAGCCCTCAAGGATGCGGCAGTCGTTGTCCACGGCATCGATCGAATGGTGAAAAACGTCGAGACGGGTCGTTTTGAGCGCAGCCTGGCAGGCCTGAGCGCCGTTGGTGCCCTCGTCACGGCTGCCGAAATTTATTTCGAGCACGACAGTGCTAGCTTCGGCAACAAGCTGATGTGGATTCCCGTCGCACTCGGACCCGTGGGTGCGGCGGCTGGGATCGCGGGCTTTTTCAGCCACCGGATGGCCAAGACCGCACTGCCGCTCGCGTCCGCGGTTATCGTCGCGAACGGCCTGCAGGGCACCTATCTGCACGCGCGGGGTATCCACCAAAAACCCGGAGGCTTCAGGAATTTCCGCTACAACATGGAAATGGGTCCGCCCCTGATGGCGCCGCTGCTGGTGACGATGGTGGGTGGCATGGGCCTGCTGGCCGCAATCCTGAGGCGGGAGAAATGAGCGGCCTACCGCTGGACCCGCAGGCCGGCGGCGGACGGTTCCCGGGATTTGACGTGATGGCACAGTCCAAGCATTGGGACGAGGTGACCACCTCTGTCGTGGTCTCGCGGCTGGGCATGCCGCCGGACATCAGGTTTTTTTGCGGCGCCGAGGAGGCGACCGCGAGCGCGCTCTGCGACCAGTTGCTCGACCAACGACAGCCGCCCCGGGTGCCGGTGGTGAACATGGTCGACGCGCGCCTGGCGGATGAGCAGACGGACGGCTGGCACTACGAAGGGATGTCCCCCGACGGCCAATCGTGGCGCGAATCTCTCACCGCCTTGGACGAAGACGCGATGGCCCATAGTGGCTGCGCCTTCGCTGAGGCTCCCTGGGAGGCGCAGTCGGCGATCCTGCAGGCGGTGCGGGATCTCGGGTCCAAGCCGTGGCACGGAAACCCCGCTGCGCGGATCTGGAGCCTGTGGACCCGGTACGCGTGCACAGCGTTCTATTCGCACCCGTGGGCGTGGGAGGAGATCGGCTTCGCCGGCCCCGCCTATCCGCGCGGCTACAAGAACATCGGCGTTAACAAACTGGAGCCGTTCGAGGTCCCCGATGCCCGCCCCGGCCAGGACCCGCTTGGAAAGGGAAACTCATGAACCTCGTCCGCGACCGCAACGAATCAGCGTGGCTGCTTCCCGCCGGGCCCGGCATCAACCACCGCCTGCGCGAGGACATGCGCCGGTTTGATGACGAGGACGAAGTGGACGTCGTCATTGTCGGCTGCGGTGCGGGTGGCTCGACGATGGCGCAGCGGCTCGCCCGGGCCGGCTGGAGCGTTGTGGCGATGGATGCAGGTCCGTTTTGGGATCCGGAAACGGATTGGGTCTCCGATGAGGCCGGCTCCCACCATTTGTATTGGACGGAGCCGCGCGTGATCGGCGGCGACGATCCGGTGCCGCTGGGGTCCAACAATTCCGGCCGCGGGGTCGGCGGTTCAATGATTCATTACGCCGGTTATGCACCCCGGTTCCACCCCAGCGACTTTCGCATCCACAGCACCGACGGAGTCGGCACGGACTGGCCCCTGGAATATCAGGACCTCAAACCGTACTACGCAGACATCGAGGAGGAGTTGCCGGTGGCCGGTGATGACTGGCCGTGGGGCGACCCCCACTCGTACCCGCAACGTCCCCACCCCGTCTCCGGCAACGGCGACATGTTCCTGCGCGGCGCCCTGGCGTGCGGCATCTCCGCCAAAGTGGGGCCCGTCGCCATCAGCAACGGGCGCTTCGGCAACAGGCCGCACTGCATTTACCGTGGGTTTTGTCTGCAGGGCTGCAAGGTGAATGCGAAGGCCTCGCCGCTGATCACCCATATTCCGGACGCACTGGCCCATGGGGCCGAGGTCCGCGCGGACTCGATGGTGACCCGGATTGAGGTGGACGAGCACACGGGCAAAGCCACCGGCGTGCATTTCAACCGGCGAGGAAAGCAACGCTTCCAGCGGGCCCGGATGGTTATCGTCGCCGGTTATTCCATTGAGACGCCCCGGCTGCTGCTCAATTCGGCGTCCACCCGGTTCCCTGACGGCTTGTGCAACGACTTCGATCTGGTCGGCCGCTATCTAATGGTCCAGGGCGCACCGCAGACGGCCGGCCGTTTCGATGCCGAGGTACGGATGTACAAGGCTCCACCGCCGGAAGTCAGCACCGAGGAGTTCTACGAGACGGACCCCACGAAGCCCTACAAGCGTGGTTTTTCCATCCAAACCGTTTCGCCGCTGCCCATTACCTGGGCAGAGCATGTGGCCGCACAGGGGCACTGGGGTGCGGGGTTGCGCCAGTACATGAGCGACTATGTACATTGGTCCTGCCTCGGGGCACTGTGCGAGTTTCTGCCGCTGCCGGAGAACCGGGTCATCTTGTCAAGTGAGATGGACCGCCATGGCCTACCGGTGGCCCAGTTCAACTATTCCCAGTGCGATAACGATAAGGCGCTGATGAGGGCAGCCCAATCCGTGATGGAAGATATCCTGCACGGCGCGGGTGCGGACGAGGTGATCACCATTGACCGATACGCCCACTTGGTCGGCGGGGCACGGATGGGCGCCGACGAACACAGCGGCGTGGTCGACGGCGACTGCCGCAGCTTCGCTGTGCCGAACCTCTACATCACTGACGGCAGCGTGCTGCCCACCGAGGGCAGCGCAAACCCGGCGTTGACCATAATGGCCGTCGCGGCACGCGCCGCAGACCGGCTCACCGCAGGTGCCCGGTCAGGCACGTGACGAGGAAGGCTGACCCAAATGATTAATCCAATGGTCGACTCGGTGGACGTGAGCGTGTACACAATTCCCACGGACGTACCGGAAGCGGATGGCACCATTGCGTGGGATTCCACCACCATGGTGCTGGTGCGCATCACCTCCGGGGACACCACCGGCATGGGCTGGACCTATGCTGCCGCAGCCTGCGGGCAGGTGGTCAGCGGCGTCCTGGCCCCGATCATCACGGGCCGAAGCGCCATCGATATCGGTGGCTGTTGGGACGCGATGGTCAAGGCCGTGCGCAATAGCGGCCGTCAGGGAGCCATCGGCTATGCCATTTCCGCGGTGGATATCGCGCTGTGGGATCTCAAGGCACGGTTACTGGATCTGCCGCTGACCCGGCTGCTGGGCGCCGTCCGCGAGAGTGTACCGGTGTATGGCAGCGGCGGCTTCACCACCTATACGCCCGAACAGCTGGCCGGCCAACTCGGCGGCTGGGCCCATGAGCAGCAAATCCCCCGGGTCAAGATCAAAATCGGCGAATCCTGGGGCACCAATCCGGGTCGGGACCTCTCGCGGATGCAGCAGGCGCGGCAGGTGATAGGCGGCGATGTTGAACTCTTCGTCGACGCCAACGGCGCGTATACCCGCAAACAAGCGATCCGGGTGATGAAGGCCGCCTCCGACCTTGATGTGCATTGGTTCGAGGAACCGGTGTCCTCCGATGATCTGGCGGGGCTGCGGGAAATCCGCGGCGCGGTGTGCGCAGACGTGACGGCCGGGGAATACGGCTTCGATATCTACTATTTTCAACGCATGTGCCAGGCGGAAGCGGTGGACTGCCTGCAGATCGATGCCTCCCGCTGCGGGGGCATCACCGAATGGATCCGCGCTGCCGCCGTCGCCGCCTCCCACGGGCTGGACGTTTCCGGTCATTGCGGCCCGCACCTGCACGCGCATGTCGCCGCAGCCACACCCAACCTGCGGCATCTGGAATGGTTCCACGACCATGTACGGATCGAATCAATGTTCTTCGACGGCACGCTGGACCCGCAGGGAGGCGCGGTCACTCCGGACACATCAGCCCCCGGCAACGGCCTGACCCTGCGCAGCAGTGACATCGGACAATTCCGGGTGGGTTAAGGGCCTACAACGAGATTGGAGCAGAAAATGCACAGAGCACCATCGGGAAGCCAATACGAGCTCCGCCACGGCGAGCAGGTTGTCGCCATCACCGAGGTAGGCGCCGGCCTGCGGTCCTACATGGCTGGGGAGCGTCCGGTCATCGACGGTTACCCCGCAACGCAAAGATGCACAGGGGCACGGGGGCACTCACTGATTCCGTGGCCCAACCGGATCAAGGCCGGAAAATACAGCTGGGACGGCATCGAACGCCAACTGAACCTCACCGAACCGGCCGTCGACGGCGCCATCCACGGGCTCACCCGCTGGGCGTCGTGGCAATTGCTCGAACGCGATGACAACCATGCCTCCTTCAGGCATATCCTCTACGCCTGCCCGGGCTGGCCGTGGGTGCTTGAGTGCCGGATCGATTACGAATTGGACGATGCGGGCCTGTCCGTTCGCACCACCGCGACGAACATCGGCGAAGGCGCCTGTCCTTACGGGTTGGGAGCCCACCCGTACCTGAGCATTGGAACGGAGACGATTGACAGCGCTCAGGCGCGCGTGCCCGGGTCGGTGTATCTTCCCGTCGACGACATTGGCATCCCCACCGGGCGGGAACCGGTCGAGGGCACGCACTACGATCTGCGCACCGAACAGCTGCTCGGTGCGCGAAAGATCGATGTGACCTACACAGACCTGGACCGCGACGCAGATGGCCGCGCCAGAGTCAGGCTTTCCGCCCCTGGTGGAGCCGCAGTGGCGCTCTGGGCCGATGACGGCTACCCCTATCTGGAGATCTTTACCGGCGATGCTCTGCCCCAGCCCGGGCGGCGGCGGACCGGTCTGGGCGTCGAGCCCATGACCTGTGCGCCGAATGCGTTCAATTCCGGGGAGGGATTGATCACCCTGGAGCCTGGGCAGCGCCACAGTGCATGCTGGGGCATCGAACCGTATGCGTAGGAGAGTCTCCGGCGCCAAAATCACACGGCGGGAATAGCGATGGGAACCCGGGCGCCGGAGCGGTTCGCATCGGCCCTTCCACCGGCGTGACTCCCCCTGAGTGCCGGTTGGGCCGCTGGGCAGAGTGCACCCGCAGTGCTCCGGCTGAAGATCCCGCAGTCCAGCTACGCCGGACCCCCATACCCCTAATTGCCCATCACGGACCGGCAGAGCGCCGGCAGAAAGTAGGTATCCAATGAGCACCCCACAGGTAGTTGTGATCACCGGAGCAAGTGCCGGCATCGGCCGTGCGACCGCGCAGGCGTTCGGAAAGAGAGGCGCCAAGATAGGCCTTCTGGCCCGGGGCCAGGCCGGGCTGGACGGCGCAAAGAAAGACGTCGAGGATGCCGGTGGCCAGGCCCTGGCCATCCCCACGGATGTCTCCGACTACGATCAGGTTGAAGCGGCGGCCGCAGCAGTGGAAGAGGCCTTCGGTCCGATAGATGTGTGGATCAATGTTGCGTTCACCTCAGTTTTCGCACCCTTCATTGACATCAAACCGAAGGAGTTCAAACGCGTAACAGAGGTTGCCTATTTAGGCTTCGTCTACGGGACCCATGTTGCACTCTCCCGGATGCTCCCTCGGGGCCGCGGCACGATCGTCCAGGTAGGATCCGCCCTGGGCTCGCGGAGTATTCCGCTGCAATCCGCGTATTGCGGAGCCAAGCATGCCGTCGATGGATTCACCTCCACGATCCGCACCGAGCTGCTCCACGAGAAGTCCGACGTGCACATCACCATTGCCCAGATGCCGGCCGTGAACACGCCGCAGTTCTCCTGGGTCCTTTCGCGGCTGCCGAATCATCCGCAGCCGGTGCCGCCGATCTACCAGCCCGAGGTCGCTGCCCGGGGGGTGGTGTTCGCGGCCGACCACCCCAAGCGCAAGCAATACTGGGT
>JBBSSN010000143.1:0-5787 GCA_038242035.1 Actinomycetales bacterium | reverse complement strand
TCGCCGAGCTTCACTGCCTCATCAAAATCGTGGGTGACACAAACGATCGTCTTCTGCAGTTCGGCCTGGATATTGATCAGTTCATCCTGCAGGCGCAGCCGGGTGATCGGATCGACCGCGCCAAACGGCTCGTCCATCAGCAGCACCGGCGGATCCGCGGCCAGGGCGCGTGCCACGCCGACGCGCTGCTGCTGGCCGCCGGAGAGCTCCTTGGGGAAGCGGTCCCGATAAACACCCGGATCCAGCGACACCAGTTCGAGCAGCTCGTCCACGCGGGCTGCAATGCGGGTCTTGTCCCAGCCCAGCATCTTCGGCACGATCGCAATGTTCGTAGCAACAGTCATATGCGGGAACAAGCCGCCTGCCTGGATGACGTATCCCATTTTGCGGCGCAGCTTGTCACCGTCCATGGCGGTGACATCATCGCCATTAAGAATGATCTTGCCGTCAGTGGGTTCAATCAGGCGGTTGATCATCTTCAGGGTCGTGGTTTTGCCGCAGCCCGAGGGGCCGACGAACATGACCATTTTGCCGGCGGGTATTTCCATCGTCAGTCCGTCGACGGCTGGCATGGCCTGTCCGGGATAGCGCTTGGTGACCTTGTCCAGCAGGATGCTGGCACCCGTTATGCCGTTCGCGGACGTTGACGGGCTGGAAGATACTTTGCTGGATTCAGACACGGATACCTCGCGGGATTGTCAGACGGCCGAGGCCGATCAGAAGGAGATCTAGAATGAGGGCAAGAATAATGACGCCGACGACGCCGGTCAGCACAGATTCGAGTGAGTTCGCGCCTCCCAGCCGGGAAAGGCCGGAAAAAATGAACCCGCCAAGTCCGGGGCCCAGGGCATACGCAGCAACGGCGGCAACACCCATCACCATCTGGGCCGACACCCGAACCCCCGCCAATATGACCGGCCACGCCATCGGCAATTCGATTTGAACCAGAGTGCGAAAGCGACTCATGCCGATGCCGCGTGCAGCCTCAACTATGGCCGGGCTAATCCCGGAAAGACCGACAACGGCATTGCGCAGAATGGGGAGCGTAGCGAAGAAGGCCACCACGATCACCGCCGGGAGAACGCCAAATCCAAAGGGCGCAATCAACAGCCCGATCAGCGCAAACGACGGAATGGTCAGACCGACGGCGGACACGGAATTGGCTGCGGAGATGAGTGCCTTGCTCCGGTAAACCAGGGCAGCAATGACTACGGCCAAAATGGTGGCCAGGATCAGGCACTGCACGACCAGGCTGAAGTGCTGCCAGCTGGAAAACAGGATCTGGTTGAACCTGCGGTCAAAGAAATCCAGCACAAATAAACCCTCTTCACGGCTAGTTACGTATCAATTCACAATTAGTTCGACCATCAATTTTAGCTGATTTATGTAATTATTCCAATATAGAAATTGGTGTGCTAATTTGTCAGCGCCGGATAGTCCGTGTATCCGGTGGCTCCGTCGGTATAAAAGGTCAGCGGATCGGGCGCGTTCAGCGGCAGGTCCTCCCGCCACCGCCTCGCCAGATCGGGGTTCGCTATCGCCGGTCGGCCCACGACGACGGCGTCCGCATGTCCGTCTGCCATTAGGGCCATTGCTTCGTCCCTGGTCGTCAGGATGCCGAAACCGCTGTTGACCAGCAGTGGGCCCGCGAACCGCGCACGCAGATCCTGGACCAAAGAGCCGGTGGGGTCTTTGTGCAGAATGCTCAGATACGCCAGCCCCAACGGGGCGATCGCCTCCAGCAGGGAACCGTAGGTGGCGTGCACGTCTGCGGCATCGGTCTCCAGCGCGCCTTGAATATTGTGCTCGGGCGAAACCCGGATCCCCACCCGTGCGGCGCCTATCTCCGCAGCCACGGCCGCAACAACTTCAGCCACAAAGCGCGCGCGGTTGTCCGGCGAGCCGCCATAGCCATCGTTGCGCTGGTTCGATGCAGGCGAGAGGAACTCATGGAGCAGATAGCCGTTCGCGCCGTGCAGCTCGACGCCGTCGAACCCGGCCGCAATCGCATTGCGCGAGGCTAGGACAAATTCGCCAATGACCGCCTTCAGTTCGCCGTCGCTGAGCGCATGCGGGACGGGGTACGGAAGCTTGCCGTCGTAGGTCCGGGCTAATCCGTCGATGGCGATGGCACTGGGGCCCACCACCGGAAAGCCACCCGTTATTGCCTCGTGCGTGACCCGGCCGGCGTGCATGACCTGGGCAAAGATTCGGCCGCCCTCCTCGTGGACTGCCTGCGTTACTTTGCTCCAACCTGCCAACTGCCCGGGCGTGACCAGTCCGGGCTGGCCGGGAAAACCCTGCCCAGCATGACTGGGGTATGTACCCTCACTGACGATCAGGCCTAAGGAGGCGCGCTGCCGGTAATGCTCCGTCACGAGCGGACCGGGAACCCCGTTACGGCCCGAACGCGAGCGGGTCAGGGGAGCCATCACTAGCCGGTTTCGCAGCTCAAGAGCGCCAACGGTCAGGGGGGAGAACAAGTTCAAGGGAATCTCTTTTCAGTCGTGTCCGGTTCACCGGGCCCAACGCCTCTGCCCCTGCCCCTATTCCGTTTGAGATCATACTCACCACCGCAGACTCCGGGTTAGCCCCGATTTTCCCGCACAAAAAACGCCCCGGTCCTAAGACCGGGGCGTTCGTGTTTCCCTTGGTTTGACCCTGCGGGGATGTTGCGTGCGCGAGGGGGGATTTGAACCCCCACACCCGTTAAGATACTGGCACCTGAAGCCAGCGCGTCTGCCGTTCCGCCACTCGCGCGCTGCCGTCTTCCTGCCTGGCTTTTCAGCCAGGTGGTTCAGAAACGCAAACCAAAAGAACAGCGAGATCAAGAGTACCCGACACTGCGCCGAAAAACCTAAACGTCTGGATCAACAAGGCCGGAGGTGGCCGGACCGACGCCAATCCGAAGCCAAAGGAGCCAGCGTCGGCGGTGCCACGCCGTCACGATACCGGGGTATAAAACTGCGCCCGGAACGGGCACCAGATGGGGATTTTCGCGGTTCCGCCCAGTAGTATCGGGATGGACAAGTTTGCGCAGGGTATCGGGAAATTGTGAGGAGAGGGCCGATGGGGCTGTTGGATAACGTCGAAAAAGGCATCGAAAAAGCCGTACGCGGCGCCTTCTCCCGCGGATCAAAGGCACAGGTCCAACCGGTGGAAATTGCCAGCCGCCTCCGGCGCGAGCTCGATGACAAGGCCATGACTTTAGCCGCTGGACGAACATTGGCGCCCAACGTCTTTGACATCCAGCTCAGCGAACCGGATTTTGAGCGTGCCCGCAGTTGGGGCACCGCACTGGCCGAAGAACTCTGCGACGTCGTTATCAATCATTCGCGCGGTCAAGGCTATGTATTGCAGGGCCCCGTCCGGGTCGCCTTCCACCAGGATGCGGAGCTGAAGGCGGGCGTTTTCCAGATCGGTTCCCGGACCGAAAAGACCGGTGGCGGCACCTCCGTCGGCCAGCCTGAGAGTCAGCCGGCGGGCATCGCCGCGGCGGCCGATACGCCTGCCGGTTACCCCGCCGGGCCTCCCGCAGCACCGCCGCGTACGCCCGCTCCGGCGGCCGCACAGAATCTTCAGCCGGTGCTGGACATAGACGGCCAGCGCTACTCACTCAATGCGCCGAGCATTATCCTGGGCCGGTCTTCCGAAGCGGACATTCTCATCGATGACACCGGCGTTTCCAGAAAGCATCTGGAAATCCGGACCGAACACGGCCGGTCGACCGCCGTGGATCTGGGCTCCACTAACGGCAGCTTCGTCAATGGCCGTAAGGTCTCCGGGAGCACCGAGCTGGCCGACGGCGCCACGGTGACGATGGGCCGGACGAAGATCGTTTTCCGGTTACTCCCGATGCGGAACGGCGGACGCGGATGAATGAACTCAGCGGCCTGACGGTTACCGTCCTGCGCTTTGGTTTCCTGCTATTACTGTGGGTGATGATCTTCAGCGTAGTCGGTGCGATGCGCCGGGATCTGGTGATCGGCCGCAGGACCAAGGTCGGCACACCGACCGCCCGACAGGCGCGCAGGCACCCTGAGCTGGTGGACGAGCCTCCCGCCCGTGCCCAGGCACGGATCTTAGCGGTGACCGAGGGCCCGTTGGCCGGGCGCACCCTGGAACTGTCCGGGACGCCGATTCTACTCGGACGCGCTCAAGAAGCCACGCTCGTTCTCGAAGACGATTACGCCTCCGGGCGGCATGCCAGGCTCTTCCCGCAGGGAAGCCGGTGGTTCATCGAGGATTTAGGCTCGACGAACGGCACGTACCTAGGTGACCAGCAACTGACCCGCGCGTTGCCGGTCGAGCTCGGCGTCCCGGTCCGGATCGGTAAGACGGTTATCGAATTGAGGCCGTGACTATGGCCGACCGTCCCTTGGTCCTCCGCTATGCCGCGCGCTCGGATGTCGGCAAAATCAGGGCCAAAAACGATGATTCCGCCTACGTGGGACACTTTCTTGCCGTGGTTGCTGACGGTATGGGAGGGCACGCCGGCGGTGACGTTGCCAGCGCCTCCACGGTGCTGGACCTGATCCATCTGGACCGCGACGGTTATCAAGGCGATGCCGGCACCTATCTGGCCGATGAAATTCAGACCGCCAATTCGCTGTTATCCGAACTGGTCCAGGTCAACCCGAAGCTGGCCGGCATGGGTACCACGGTGACGGCTTTGCTGCTCTCCGGTCATAAGCTCGAATTCGCCCATATCGGAGATTCGCGTGCGTACCGGCTCAAGGACGACGTCTTTGAGCAGATCAGCAAGGACCACACTTTCGTTCAGCGGATGATTGACGAGGGTCGCCTGCGTCCGGAGGAAGCGGAGACGCATCCGCATAAAAATGTTCTCATGCGCGTGTTGGGTGACGTGGATGCGTCACCCGAACTTGACCTCACGACCTTCGATGTCACACCCGGAGAGCGCTGGCTGCTTTGTTCCGACGGCCTGAACTTTGTCCGCCACGACATAGTGGAAGACGTTGTCCGCAATACCCGTTCGCTCTCTGATTGCGCCGACACGCTCATTGAATTGACTCTTGCCGCCGGGGCACCGGACAACATCACTGTGGTGGTTTTTGAAGTCGCCGAGTTGACCGGGGATGATCTGGACACCGCTGCGCTTCCTGCGGTACCTGAGAAGACCGGACATGGGGCAGAGCTTAAGGGACCGGCCAATTCCGGGCTCGCTGAAGCCAGTTCGGCGGAAGCCGGTGCGGGGAAATCCGATGCAGGGGAATCCGCCGCTGCGGCAGAGCAGGCGGAGGAGTTCGGCTCACATCTAAGCGCCGGCATGATCAACGCCGAGCTGGCCGGCCGGCCGCACGAACTGGTCGGGGCAGCCGTCACTGCCGCGGCCGAGGGCAAAATCCCGGCATTGGCCGGGCGCCCCGCGGCCTTGCGCGCCGCCGCCGTGCTGACACATAAGCCCACCTCACCCTCCGGCACCGAACCCGCCGAGGAGGACGAAACCGACGGATATGAGCCGCAAAATCCGCTTGCGCCCCAGCACCGCCGCGTCCTGAAAATTGTCCTCGCCAGCGTCATCGTGCTGATCCTGCTGCTGGGCTTGCGGCTCGGCTACGCGTGGACCCAGACGCGCTATTACGTCGGCCAGGCAAACGGGCACGTCGCGATTTTCAACGGGGTGTCCCAGCCGTTGGGACCTATCGCGCTTTCCCACGTATACCGGGAAACGGGCGTGGACGTGTCAAGCCTTCCCGACTACTCACAGCAACGGGTGGCCCAGACCGTTCCGGCCGCCGGGCTGGCAGACGCCCAGCAGATCAT
>JBBSSN010000142.1:0-5806 GCA_038242035.1 Actinomycetales bacterium | reverse complement strand
GAGCAGCCGAGCAGCAGCGAGCGGGAATCGTCCCGGCCGATTGCTGCGGTTTCGGGGACCGAGGAGTACATCCGCGAGTAGACGTCGGTGTAGGCACCGCTGTAATCGCCCTCATAATGCACCGGGCGCGAGGCATCGCGGGCGTGCGTCCACGCGGCCATCGCCGCGAGGTTTGCTCCCGTTCCGGATTCATTGCCGAGCGACCACATGACGATCGAGGGATGGTTCTTGTCCCGCTCTACGGTGCGCTCCATGCGGTCGAGGTAGGCCGCGCGCCAGGCCGGGTCGTCGCTCGGATTGCCGGCCCACCCGCCTGCCTCGAAACCGTGCGTCTCGAGATCGCACTCGAGAATGACCCAGAAGCCGAGTTCGTCGGCCAGATCCAGCAGCCGCGGGTGCGGCGGGTAATGGCTGGTGCGGATCGCGTTGACGTTGAACTGCTTCATCAGGACCAGGTCGGCCCGGGCAAAGTCCTCGTCAAAGACGCGCCCGCGGTCGGGGTGGGTCTCGTGCCGGTTCATGCCGTGGAACACGACGCGGCGGCCGTTGACGAGGAAGCGGTCGCCGACGATCTCCACCGTGCGGAAGCCCAGCCGGAGCCGTATTGTCTCGGCAGCGCCGCCGACCGTCGCGTCGTAAAGCCGCGGAGTCTCCGCGGACCAGGGTTCGACGGCGGCGACGCCCACCGGGCCGACGTCGGCGGGGGAGTCCCACGTCACCTCGATGCCCAGCCCGGGCACCTTGAGCGTGATCGGGTAGGCTGCCGCGGACGCCGTGATTTCGGGGTCGATACTGCCGGCGCCGGACCCGCCGGACCCGCCGGTGCCACCCGTGCCGTTGAAGGAGGTGCCGTTGAACGATGTGCCGTTGAACGATGTGCGCAGCCAGACGTCGTCGATTCCGCCGACTGGACGCGCCTGCAGCGTCACGTCACGGAAGATCCCGGGCAGCCACCACTGGTCCTGGTCCTCCAGATAGCTCGATGCCGACCACTGATGCACGCGCACCACCAGCAGATTGGACCCGGGCTGCACCGCATCCGTCACCTCGAATTCCTGCGCAAGGCGGCTGCCGGCGCCGACTCCGATCGGGGTGCCGTTGACCCATACCTTGTAACGGGACTCGACACCGTCGAAGCGGAGCACGATGGCTGCCGCATCCGACCAGGACCCCGGGACTTCGAAGTGGCGCCGGTAGTCACCCGTCGGGTTCTCATCGGGAACGTGCGGCGGCTCAATCGGGAACGGGAACTGCACATTCGTGTAGATGGGGCGGCCGTAACGCCCGTCGGGCTGTAGGACCCAGTGCGATGGCACCGCTATGTGATCCCACGACGAATCATCGAAGGATACCTCAGCAACGCCCTCGACGGCCTCACCCGCGGGCAGTACGCCGCGTCCACCGGTTGTCCCCGGTGCGCCGGCGAGCAGCCGGAAGCGCCAGTCACCATTAAGCGATTGCGTCTGGGCATCCGTGTACAGCCAGGAACGGGCCGGCACCCGCCGGCCGGATCCCGGTCCGCGGTCGAGCAGATAAGAGAGGTCCACCGTCTGTGCCAGGGCAGGAAGGGCGGGTGCCGTCTGTGCGGATGCGAGGGGAGCTGATGCAGGGAGAGCTGACATTTATTTAACAGATCCTTCTGTGAGACCGCCGCGCCAGAAGCGCTGCAGGACAACCATGGCGATGCTGAGCGGGATGATCGACAGCAGCACGCCGCCGGTAGTGAGCTCGTAAAACTTCGGGAGGCGCTCCACTTGGCCCAGCCAATTGTTGAGGCCGAGGGTGATCGGGTAAAGCTTCTCGTCGGAAAGCATCACGAGTGGCAGGAAGTAATTGTTCCAGATGCCGACGAGCTGGAAGAGGAAGACCGTCACCAGCGCCGGGGTCAGCACGCGCAGTCCGATCGTGTGAAAAATCCGGATTTCGCTGGCGCCATCGAGGCGGGCGGCCTCCATGAGGGAGGTGTCCACGGTCGCTTGGGCGTATATCCGGCACAGGAACAAACCAAACGGTGAAACGAGGGACGGGAGCAGCACGCTCCAGTAGGTGTTGGCCAGACCTATCTGACTAAACAGCAGGAACAGCGGCAGCGCCGTCGCGGTGCCAGGGACGAGGACACCGGCAAGGATGGTGCCGAAGATAAGGTTGCGGCCGCGGAAGTCGAACTTGGCCAGCGCATAGCCGCCGGCCGCCGCGAAGTAGGTGGCGACGACGGCGCCGACTCCCGCGTAGAGCACGGAGTTGAGGAACCAGCGGACGAAGATGCCGCCGTCGTACGTGAGCACCTGACTGAGGTTATGCCACAGCGAGAAGGTTGGCGCAAACCAGAAACCATTGGTCCCAAAGAGCTCCCGGGTGGATTTCGTGGCGGCGACGACGACCCAGTACACCGGAACCAGAAAGTAGAGGGCAGCTACGACGAGGATGCCGGTCACGATAATGGTCGAGGAACGGCGCTTCGCCGAGGAATGGCGTTTCCGTGCGGGGAGCTGTGGTGAGGTCCCGGTCGTCGGCATAATTGCCGGAGTCGCCGACTTCACTGGGCTCATGAGTTCTTCCTATTCGTGAATTTGAGGAAAGCAAACGAGAGGACGAAAGCGGCCAGCGCAATCATCACAGCTTGGGCGGCTGCGACGTTGTAATCGTTGTAGGCAAAGGCCGTTGTGTACGCACTGAGGTTCGGTGTGTATTGGCTGTCAATGGCAGGTGCCACGTTCTGGAGCACCTGCGCTTCGGCGAAAAGCTGGAGGGTCCCGATGATGGAGAAAATCGTCGTGAGCACCAGCGCCGGCCGGATCAGCGGCAGCTGAATGCTCAGAGCCACACGCAGCGTTGAAGCCCCGTCGACCCTGGCTGCTTCATAAAGTTCCACCGGGATGGCTTTGAGCTGGGCAACGATGATGAGCATGTTGTAGCCGGTGTAACTCCAGGTGACGATGTTCGCGATCGACCACAGAACCGTGTTGGCGCCGAGGAAATCCGGCGTCAGGCCGACGAGTTTGGCGATGTCAAACAGGGGACTCAGGCCGGGGATGTAGAGGAATGACCACAGGATGGTGGCGATGACACCCGGAACACCGTACGGGAGGAAGTAGGCCGCGCGGAAGAATCCGGGCCATTTTGCCGATGCGGACTCGAGCATGAGCGCCAGCACGGTACATAGTGCAATCATGACCGGTACCTGCACGACCCCGAAGAGGAGCATCCTCCCGATCGAGGCGATGAAACTGCCATCGGCCAATGCCTGAGTGTAGTTTTCAAACCCGGCGAAGGTGCTCGTCACGCCCCCCTCCCCGAAAAGTCCCCTGCGTGTGACCCTTGTGAAGCTTGAGATGATGGCGATGATGATGGGCAAAATAAAGGTCAGGAGGAACAGCACCAGAAAGGGTGCCAGCAATATCCACGGCGCGCGCCCTGCCGCACCGGCCCGTTTTCGCCGGCTCGGCGGGGCCGACGTCCTCCTCTTCGCGCTGGTCTGCGCTGACGTCGTCATGCCGACTCCTTTCGAATGCTAAGGCCCTTGTTCCGGAAGACCGTCATGATCTGTTTCTCGGCCGCGGCGACGGAATCGACAAACGTTGTTCCGGAAAGCTTCCGGCGGAACCCGTCGCTGAGGATGTTCAGCGACTGTTGCGTAACGGGCCACCACGACCAATCGGTGTTTTGCTGCTGCGCCGCCGGCACAAAGATCTCCGAGTTGTAACGTTGGCCGCCGAAGAATGTTGACGGTTCCTGCCGCGAGGTGCCGATGAAGTCCGGCGACGGCGACCAGCCGATTCCGCAGTTGGCAACCTCCGCGTTGATCCCTTCCTTCGATGTCGTCATCCACACGGCGAATTCGAGCGCTTCCTTCGGATGCTTGCTGTTCGCCAGCACAGCGGCAGTGGAGCCGCCATAATAGCTTGATCCGAAGCCGGCGTCCCCCCACGTCGGCATGGGAGCCGCCTTCCACTTGCCCTCGCCACCGCTGACGCCCTCAACCAGGGCGTCCCCCCAACTGGCGGTAGTGGCGGACGCAATCTTTCCCTGCGCCGCGGCGGCAAACCAGGCAGGCGTGAAGTCGGCAAAATCGGTCTGGATCAGGTCCTTGTCGATGGCGGCGTCGAAAAAGCGGGCGACTTTCATCGTTGCATCATCGGTCATGTTGATGACCCAGCCATCTGTTTCCGGCCTGAACCAAGCAGCGCCCGCCTGGCTTGCCAGCGCGGTGAAGTAGCCGGCGTCCGCCACCGGAAAACAGTCCAGGTAGATGTCCTTTTTGCGGAGCTCGCCGGCAAGCACCGCCCACTCATCCCAGGTCCTCGGGCTCGTTCCTTGGACCTGGTCGAGGACGGCCGGCTGGTAGAACGTTCCCATCGGACCCGAGTCCTGGGGGATCCCATAGACGCCGCCGGTGTAGCTGACCTGCTCCCAAAGCGACTTCTCGTACAGATGGGCATAGTCGTTCGCCCCGTAGCGGGAGAGATCGGTGAGACCGTTGACGAGCATGAATTCGGGGATGGACCTCATCTCCACCTGTCCCAGGTCCGGGCCCCCACCCGCGGCGAGTGCCGAGTACAGCTTCTGGTATCCGCCCTTGACCCCGCTGGGAATCCATACCGTTTCAACCTGAACGCCGGGATGGGCGGCGTTCCAGATGTCGGCGACTTTTTGCAGATCTTTAAGCCAGGACCAATAAGTGAGCGTGATCTTCTCACCACCGGCAGCGGGCGCAATGACGGGAGCGGTGTTGATCGGGTTCGTGCCGGGAGTGGCGCAACCCGCGAGCATGCCCATAGCCGCGGTGCCGAGACCTGCGCTGAGGAGCTGTCGCCGGGTAAAACGTGGTGTCATATGTCTTCACTTCATCGAGTCGGGTGGCTTCGCGTTGAGTCGTCATGCGGCGTCCATCAAGGGGGCCGCGCACTGAGAAAAAACACCAGCATAGAATTCGAGCGTACACTCGAATTTGAGCAGGGACCACCAATTTTCCTGCTGTAATGTTTCATCACATGGTGACTAAAGAGGTGAGCCAGGCGGGGCGCCGGGGACCGTACGCGAAGTCTGCGGACCGCCGTCGGACGATCGTCGCCGCCGCCCACGCGGTGTTTGCAGCGCGCGGCTACCGCGGCGGCTCGCTGCAGGAGGTCGCAGACCGCGTAGGCATGAGTCAGACGAGTCTCCTGCACTACTTTCCGACGAAGCGCGACCTGCTCCTTGCCGTGCTGAATTGGCGGGACTCGATCACCGGTGACGGCGCGGCTCCGCCGGACCCCGAGGAAAGCCTCCTCGACGCGGTCATCCGGCAGGCCCGCTTCAACGAGGAGATTCCCGGTGTGATCGAGCTGTACGCGGTGTTGTGTGCGGAATCCGTGACGGACGACCATCCGGGACGCGCATTCTTTGTCGACCGGTTTGCGAGACTTCGGTGGAGCTATGCGCAGGCGTTTACGCATTTGTCGGAGGAAGGACGCCTACGTCCCGGCGTTGATCCGGAGCGGGCTGCGGCGTCGCTCATTGCGCTCTGGGACGGCATCCAGACTCAGTGGTTGTTCGCTCCCGACACCATCGATATGGCCGGGAGTCTGCGCGACTATCTACGGCTCATAATTCTGCCGGAGTAGTCTTTCTCTGATCCGCGGCACGGATTCCCCGGTGCTTCTGGTTACGCACTTCCCTGAACCCGAGGGACGAGGCCCGCGGGATCCTCGGGTTCGGGGCTCAGCTGGAGCAGATCGGGGACCGGGAAGACACGCTGATCCTGGACGTGGGACGCGCGAAAGCGACGGGAGCCCGGCGTGAAGTGGCAGTGGAACAGCGAAATCAG
>JBBSSN010000141.1:0-5877 GCA_038242035.1 Actinomycetales bacterium | reverse complement strand
GCAACACCGATGCTCAGCTTCGTGACATCCAGATCCGACTCGCGGGCGCAGGTCTTGATCCCCGCAACGGCCTTGGCGGCGTCCGGAGCCACGGTGAAGATATTGAGTTTGCCGGTGCCGAATTCACTCCGATCCACCAGGCCGATGCCGCGCCAGGCAAAGAAGGAGGTAATGCTGTTGTTGGCCTTGCGCTCCAAATACTTATCCCGCTCGGTCCCGGCTGCCGTCTTGAGCGCGAACTGGGCGACTACCCAATACTGCTCCTCGAACGGGATAACGCGGTAGCCCTGCTCAATGCCGCGCGTCTCGAACTCTGCCAGCAGTTCCGCCCCGGCTTCGGCGGTTTCGGCCGGCACCTCCTTAGTGGCGCTTTGATGACCCACGGCTCCGGCGTTGACCACGAATACCCCGTCGTCCTCATCGCGCCACGCCTCGCGGAACTCCAGTACGCCGTCGTCGGTCTTTTTATACATCCTGATAATGCTCATGCCCGTCCATTCTCATACGATTTCTTAAACCATTGGGTATCCGTACCGTCGAACGGTGCCTGACCTGCCGCGACGGCGGTAAAAATGCGGTCGCACTCGGACCGGATCTGCGCAATGACCTCCAACGGGTAGCGCATCGCCACTTGATGATCGGCGAATTCATCTTCATCGTCAATGTAGACGCCGCGTTCGCGGCTGCGCACTACATCGAGGTCCATGTCGATGAGATGGAATTCGAACACGTGCGACTGGATCGGGTTCCAGCCGGGGTCCACCGCCAGGTCCACGTAGATTTCCGTACCATCCGGATGCTGCTCGTCGAAGAAGGTGGCCACATAGTCGCCGCTGCGGGGAACGAGCAGCACCGCGTCCGAGGCGGTATAAAGGGCCGCCCCGGGCCTGGAAATGAATTCGCTACTGCCTTGGAAAATCCACCAGCCGTGCTGGTCCTCCCCCAGATACCTTCCCGGAACCACCCAATGGGCCGCGCCGTTGAATTTTCGGTTTCGCGCCACCACCAGGTCTCCGGCCTCGATGCCGTCCGGACTCGTACTCCTCACGGCCGCGTCCGTCAACAGCGGGTCCGTCGTCACAGCGGGTCCCTCACAGCGCGTCCCTCACAGCTGGGGCAGCTGCCCGGTGTGGGGCGCTTCCTGACCAGGCAACGGCCGCGCGAACGGCACCTTCGTGCCCAGCACCTGGGCGACGACGTCCTGCGCCACCCGCTGAGCGGTCAGGCCGACGCGTTCGAGCACCTGGGACCGGCTGCCGTGGTCCAGGAACTCAACGGGAAGACCCACCTCATTGAGGGCCGTGTCCACCCCGGCGGCGCGCATTTCCTGCCGGATCCGCGACCCGATGCCGCCGGCGCGGACTCCGTCCTCAATGACAACGACAATCCGGTGCTGTGCAGCCAGGGACACCACCGACGGCGGGACGGGCAGCACCCAGCGCGGATCGATAACGGTGGAGCTGATGCCCTGCGCTCCCAACCGGTTGGAAACGCTCAACGCCAATTCACTCATCGCTCCGACGCTGACAATGAGGACGTCATTTTCCGTGGAGCCAGCCGGCCGGCGCACCAGCACGTCCACGCCGTCGGGCAGCCTGTCGATCGCCTCGACCTCGGCCCCGACCTTTCCCTTGGAATACCTGATCACCGTCGGCGCGTTTGAGACGGCCACCGCCTCGCGCAATTCCTCGCGCAGCCTGGTGCCGTCCCGGGGCGCCGCAAGATGCAGTCCGGGAACAATCTGGAGCATGGACATGTCCCACATGCCGTGGTGGCTGGCGCCGTCCGGACCTGTCACCCCGGCACGGTCCAGAACCACCGTGACGCCGGCCTTGTGCAGCGCCACGTCCATCAGGAGCTGGTCGAAGGCCCGGTTCAGGAAGGTTGCGTACATGGCGATCACCGGGTGCAGCCCCCCGAACGCCATGCCCGCAGCGCTGGTCATGGCGTGCTGTTCGGCGATACCGACATCAAATACCCGTTCCGGGTACCGTGCGGCAAACTTGTGCAGGCCGACGGGGATGAGCATGGCACCGGTAATGCCCACAATATCCGGACGTTCATCGGCTATATCTACAATTTCGTCGGCAAACACTCCGGTCCACGACTGGCCGCTGGCGGGAATCAGTGGTTCGCCCGTTTCCGGGTCAATAACGTCAACGGCATGGAACTGATCCGCTTCATGGGCCCGGGCCGGCGCGTAGCCGTGGCCCTTCTCGGTGATGGCGTGCACGATGACCGGTCCGCCGAAGTTCCTGGCCGCGGTTAGCGCCGCTTCCATGGCTTTTTCATCATGGCCGTTGACAGGGCCAATGTATTTGAGTCCGAGATTATCAAAGAGTCCCTGCGGCGCCCACCAGTCCTTGACGCCGGTTTTCGCCGCATGCAGACTCTTGTAGACAAACTGGCCGGCCAGGTTTCCGCTTTGCAGCCTCTGCTTGGCCCAGGACATGGTGTCCTCGTATTTGGGGTGCGTGCGGACATGGTCAATGGCCGGCCGCATGGATGCCAGATAGTCCGCCAGGCCGCCGACGGTGGGCGCATAGGACCTGCCGTTGTCATTGACGACGACGACGACGCGGCGGCGCTTGTCCGCGGCAATGTTATTCAGGGCTTCCCAGGTCATCCCGCCGGTCAAGGCTCCGTCGCCGACGACGGCGACGACGTAGCGGTCACCTTCGCCCGTCAACTGGCGGGCGCGGGAGATGCCGTCCGCCCAGGACAACGAGGAGGACGCGTGCGAACTCTCCACAATGTCGTGCACCGATTCGGCCCGCGACGGATATCCGGAGAGCCCGCCCTGCTGCCGGAGCGTGGAGAAGTCCTGCCGGCCGGTGACCAGCTTATGGACATAGGACTGGTGTCCGGTGTCGAAGACAATGCTGTCCCGCGGGGAGTCAAAGACACGGTGGATTGCCAGCGTCAACTCGACGACTCCCAGATTCGGCCCCAAATGGCCGCCCGTTGCGGAGACGTTGGTGATCAGGAAGCGGCGGATCTCCTCAGCCAGCTGTTCCATTTGGGCGTTGCTGAGTTTGCCGAGGTCGCCCGGATGCCGGATTGTCTCTAAAAGTCCCATATGTCCCCTCCTGGGATCGACCATTAGTCGATTAACTCTAACGCTTGGGCCAATAACTCTAACGCTTGCGCCAAATCGCCGGTTCCCGGTGCGGCAGTATCCGACGCAAAAGAGTGGTCCCCGGGCCGCGACGGGAGCCGTCCGGACCGGGGACCATTCTTCTACGACAGGTTATTGCTGCTGCAGGTTATAGCTGCTGCAGATGCCTTTACCAACGGTGCAAAAGCCGGACGGCCGGAATTACGCGGCGGTTGAGATCTGACGCAGCACATACTGCAGGATGCCACCGTTGCGGTAGTAGTCCGCCTCGCCCGGTGTATCGATACGCAGCACGGCGTCAAAAGAAATCTCCTGACCGTCCTGCGCCTTGGCTGTGACCTTGAGCGTCTTCGGGGTGCTGCCTTCGTTCAGGGCCGTCACACCCTCTACGGAGAACACCTCGGTACCGGTCAGCCCCAGCGACTGAGCGTTCTGGCCGTCCGGGTACTGCAGCGGCAATACACCCATTCCGATCAGGTTGGACCGGTGGATCCGCTCGTAGCTCTCGGCCACTACGGCCTTGACCCCCAGCAGCGCCGTGCCCTTGGCGGCCCAGTCACGCGAAGACCCGGAGCCGTATTCTTTCCCGGCCAGGACCACCAGCGGAATACCGGCCGCCTGGTAGTTCACCGAGGCATCGTAGACACGGGCCTGCGGTGCATCGGCCTGGCTGAAGTCGCGGGTGAAGCCGCCCTCGACGCCGGCGCCGTTGTTTTCGGCCGCCAGCAGTTCGTTCTTGATCCGGATGTTCGCGAACGTCCCGCGGATCATGACCTCGTGATTGCCGCGGCGGGAGCCGTAGGAGTTGAAATCCTTGCGCTCTACGCCGTTGGCCAGCAGGTACTGACCGGCCGGGGTATCGGACTTGAACGATCCGGCGGGGCTGATGTGATCGGTGGTCACGGAATCGCCGAGCTTGAGCAGCACCCGGGCACCGGTGATGTCAGCTACCGGCTCCGGCTGCGCCAACATGCCCTCAAAGTAGGGGGGCTTGCGCACGTAGGTGGACTCGGGATCCCAGGCGAAGGTATCGCCTTCCGGCGTGGCGAGGGACTTCCAGCGCTCGTCGCCGTCAAAGATGGTGGCGTAAGAGCTGGTGAACATCTCCTTGTCGATCGAGGCGTCCATGACTTCCTGCACCTCGGTCGGGTTCGGCCAGATGTCCGCCAGGAAGACGTCCTTGCCGGCCTCGTCCTGACCCAGCGGGTCGGCGGCGAAGTCGAAGTCCATGGTTCCGGCGAGGGCGTAAGCGATCACTAGCGGCGGCGACGCCAGGTAGTTCATCTTTACGTCCGGATTGATCCGGCCTTCGAAGTTGCGGTTACCGGAGAGAACGGCCGTGACGGCCAGGTCATTCTCGGCGATCGCGGCGGAGATTTCCTCCTCCAGCGGGCCGGAGTTGCCGATGCAGGTGGCGCAGCCGTAGCCGACGGTGTAGAAGCCCAGCTTCTCCAGGTACGGGATCAGGCCGGACTTTTCGTAGTAGTCGGTGACGACCTTGGATCCGGGGGCCACGGAGGTCTTCACCCACGGCTTGGACGCCAGGCCCTTATTGACGGCGTTGCGGGCCAGCACAGCGGCTGCCAGCATGACCGATGGGTTGGAGGTGTTCGTGCAGGAGGTGATGGAGGCAATGCTCACGGCACCGTGATCGAGCTCAAATTCGCGGCCATCGGACATGTGCACCTGAACAGGTTCGCTGACGCGGCCGGCGGCGCCATGGGCTGCCGAGTACTTCGGCGGCACGCGGTCCGTGTCGGTGACCTTGGTGTCCGGCTGAGTGAACGACGGCGAATCCGAGGCCGGGAAGCTCTCCTCCAGTGACTCGTCGACGGTCCCCGCATCGGCGTCGTGCGCCACGTAGTTCAGGATGTCGTTGCGGAACTCGTCCTTCGCGTTGGTCAGCTCGATCCGGTCCTGCGGACGCTTGGGCCCGGCAATGGAGGACACCACCGTGGACAGGTCCAGTTCCAGGTATTCGGAGAACTTGATCTCGATGGACGGATCGTGCCACAGGCCCTGTTCCTTGGCGTAGGCCTCAACCAGCGCCAGCTGGTCTTCGCTGCGGCCGGTCAGCCGCAGGTAGTCCATGGTGACCTGATCAATCGGGAACATCGCCGCGGTGGAGCCGAATTCCGGGCTCATATTGCCGATCGTGGCGCGGTTTGCCAGCGGCACTGCGGCAACGCCTTCGCCGTAAAATTCGACGAACTTGCCGACGACGCCGTGGTTGCGGAGCATCTCGGTGATGGTCAGCACCACATCGGTCGCGGTGGCGCCGGCCGGGATCGAGCCGGTCAGCTTGAATCCGACGACGCGGGGAATCAGCATGGAGACGGACTGGCCGAGCATTGCGGCCTCGGCCTCGATGCCACCGACGCCCCAGCCCAGCACGCCCAGGCCGTTGACCATGGTGGTGTGCGAGTCGGTGCCGACGCAGGTGTCCGGGTAGGCGCGCAACGTTTTAACGCCGTCGACCTCCACCATCCGGGTCATGACGGTGCGGGCCAGGTACTCGATGTTGACCTGGTGGACGATGCCCATGCCCGGGGGAACAACCTTGAAGTCATCAAAGGCCGTCTGGCCCCAGCGCAGGAACTGGTAGCGCTCACCGTTGCGCTGGTACTCGATGTCCATATTGCGTTCGACGGCGTCGGCGGTCCCAAACACATCGATCTGCACGGAGTGGTCTATGACCATTTCGGCCGGAGCGAGCGGGTTGACGCGGGTGGGGTCCCCGCCGAGTTCCTTGACGGCCT
>JBBSSN010000140.1:0-5877 GCA_038242035.1 Actinomycetales bacterium | reverse complement strand
GCCATTTCGTACATCATATGGGCCTCAAAGATGTCTGCGTCTGCGGTAGTTGCCTCCCCACAGCGGGCCTTCTCGAATAGTTCCTGAGCCTGGGCCGCGGACAGCTTCAAGGTCTGAGCCGTCCTGGAGCCGTGGTCCGCGGACACGGCGCCGTGGTCCACAAAGTATTGGCGGCGGTTTTCCAGGGCGCGAAGGTAACCCGCGTAGCCGCTCCGCCCGTCCCCCGCGGCGGAAATCAGCCGCTCCACCCGGCCCGCCCAGTCCGGAGTGTGAACTTTAAGATAAGCATCCGGCCGGAATGTCGGGAGGACGCGGGAAGAGAACGTAGGATCCGCCGCAAGTGCCGCGTGCGCGGCCAGATCATCCAGCGGATCATCGGTGGTGGCCAGCACCTCGATGTTGAAGTCCTTGAACAGCCGGCGCGGGCGGAAATCCGGATCCGAAAGGCGCCCGTTGAGCTCGTTGTAGAGCGCATCGGCGGTCGCCTCGCCCGGCTCCTGGTCAAGCTTGGAAATATCCAGCTGGAAAACGTGCTCAAACTCCTGACGGAACCAGTAACCGGACGCAGTTCCCTCAAACAGCGGCCAGGCCTTGATGAACTCGCGCCAAGTGTCCCGCGGTGTGGTGCCGTGTGATCCGGGGGTGCCGCTGCCAGTGGCACCCAGCCGGTCCAGCGGAATCCCACTGGAATGGATCAGGCGGGTCACGTAATGGTCCGGCGTCACCAGCAGCGTTGCCGGATCGGGAAACGGTGTGTCCTGTTCAATCATGGCCGCGTCCACGTGTCCGTGCGGGGACAGGATCGGCAGTTCCTCCACCAGCTCCAGCAGCTCGCGGGCGATGCTCCGCGTGCCGGGATCTGCCGGCAGCAGCCTATTGGGATCGGAGGCAAGAGAATGTCGCATAAAGTAATCGTCAAACAGCGCGCAGGCATTGTCAACCGGTTGCCAAAGTTTGCCGTCGGACGCTCTGCTGGTGCAGCGGACGTTTCCGCAGCAGCGCTGCACCGATCTCAGGAAACCGTGGGCGGGCACCGACCGCTGGAGCCTCGGATTACCAGTTCTGTCGCCAATCTTATGTCCGCCGCAGGCGGCGCGGCGTCGCCGCGTTGGCCAGCCCGGGCGGAAGCAGGAAGTTCCGCGAGGATCAGGGCTAGGGCTGTCGCACCGCATTCCCGCAGCGGTGATTTGACCGTCGATAGCGGCGGCGTGGTGAAATCCGAACCAAAAATGTTGTCGAAGCCCACAATGCTCAGCTCGGCGGGTATCCGGACGCCGGCTAATTGCAATTCCTGCATCAGGCCGATCGCCATCAGGTCGTTGTAACAGATGACCCCTGTCGCACCGCTTTCCCGGATAACCGCGGCCATCGCGCGGCCACCCTCGACGGTGGGAATACCGGGACCGAATTTTTGCACCCGCAGTCCGGACCATTCACATCGACCCCGGATGCTCGCCCAACGGTGCCCGGACATCCAAGACCTATCCGGCCCGGCGACATAGGCCAAGGATTCGTGCCCCAGCGAAGCAAGATGGCGCACTGCTTCCGTCACACCGGGCTGCACGTCAGCGACGACACAGGCCACCTTGTCAACCAGGCGGTTGATAACGACGACGGGTTTCTTCACCGCCAGTTCCCGGATCTGCTCATCGGCCAGCCGGGGGCTTGCGAGAATAACGCCGGCGACGGTGGCCATGATGCGTTTAGCGGCCAACAGTTCGGTCTGGGCCGACTCGGCCGACTCGGCCAGCAACAAGGTGAAGTTCCGCTCCGACGCCGCCCCTTCGGCACCCCTGATGACATCAAAGTAGGCGGGATTGGTGATGTCGGAGACAATCAGCCCTACGGTGCTGGTCCTCCCCGTGGGCAAAGCCCTTGCGAACGGGTTCGCCTGGTAATTCAGTTGCGCCGCAGCCTCCTCGATCTTCTTTTGTGTCTTGGCGCTGACCCGCCCTGGTTTGGTCAGCGCCCGGGATACCGTCGAAGCATTGACGCCGGCGAGCCTGGCAATGTCGTAAATTGTGGCCGGCGTAGCCGAGGACCGCTGCCCCACCACGCGTTCAGGCATAGGCCCGCCTTCAGGCACAGGGCCGCGTTCAGGCATAGGGCACCGTGTCCGGATAGGACTGTGCATAAAGCGACTTCACGATCCGCAGGGATTTAAGCGCCTCCGCGGGCGAAATCCAGAATGGACCCGACCTGTTGAGGGATGAGTAGAAATCCTGGATGAGAAGTTCGTGTGAGAAGCCCCAATAGGCGCGGCCACTGGAACTGGATTCCCGTTCCGGTACCACTTCCACGCGCCCATCCGGGTAGGCAACGGTCAGGCCGTTGCGAAGGCTCAGCACCGCCTTTTCGGTCACGATGTCCAGCGTTACCGGCGCGTTCACGGAGTTCGCCAGTGTTGCGTAAAAAACGCTTCGCGCACCGTTGCCGTGGGTCAGGGCAAGTTCGGCAGTGTCTTCGACCTCGATAACGTCGCCCAGCAGGCGGCTAGCGGCATGGCCGCTGATCCCGGAAACCTCCCCGACAAGCCATTGCAGTAGGTCCAGGGTGTGGATCGCCTGGTTCATCATCAGTCCTCCGCCACTGCCCGACCAGGTACCGCGCCAGGGGCGGTCCTGATAATAAGCAGCTGTTCGGGACCACATCACCGTTGCGGCGCCGCCGGTCACCGTGCCCAGCTCTCCACTGGAGAGCAGCGCGTGCATCGCCTGAACCGGCTCGTTATAACGATTCTGAAAACAGACGGCGATTTTCGCGCAGCTGCGGGCGGCGGCCTGCACCAGCTGTTCCCCCTGCGCCAGTGTGTGGGCCAGCGGTTTTTCCAGCAGGACATTGACGCCCCGTTCGAGGGCGTCCATAGCCATCGATGCATGCCGGCTGTGCGGTGTGCAGATGTGCACCACGTCCAGGCGTTCCGCCTCCAGCAGGGCGTGATGGTCCGCGTAACCTTTGACCCCGTGGAGCATGACGGCAGCA
This sequence comes from Actinomycetales bacterium, assembly GCA_038242035.1. GTDB lineage: Bacteria > Actinomycetota > Actinomycetes > Actinomycetales > Micrococcaceae > Arthrobacter_M. Next base: position 2,895 of record JBBSSN010000140.1, on the reverse strand, counting down.
GCCAGTCGGGACGGGTCGGCATCACAAACGGCCGTCAACTCGATACCGGGGTTGGCGGCAATCGCCTCGAAGTGCACCGCCGAGACGTCCCCGCACCCAATCACGGCCGCTGTACGCATATTGCTCCTCTTTAATTCACTGCTCTTTGACCGACTGCCGGCAGATGGCCGGCCGACGCCGAAAGGTCAGCTGCTGCCGGGCGTGAGGCGCGATCCCAGTGTCTGCCGTGCCCACTCGTAGGACATCAGGTGCGACTCGTAGAGCGAGTCGACGCTGGGCTGGTCAACCTCAATCATGAAGTCGCCGTCGTAGTCCTGCGGCATCGCGGCGATCACCGCCGGCAGGTCGAGCACGCCGAGCCCCGGTTCGGCCCACAGCCGCTTCGTTGCCGACACTTCAAAGTACCCCATCCCCTCCCGGGACTGCGGATCCAGGTAGTCAGCGAAAACGTCCTTGAGGTGGATCCCGCCGATCCTGTCCGCGTAGCGGCCGATCATCGCCACAGGGTCAATACCGGCCCAGCGGAGGTGTCCCGTATCCGGACCGAAGCCGATAATGTCCTTGCCCAGGGTGTCCAGCAGCCGGGTAATCTCTTCTTCTGTCTCAAACACGCCGCCGATATGAGAGTGATGCAAGGGCCGCAGGCCTTCGGACTGCAAAGTCCTGCATACCGTCCCCACATTCTCGATGGCCAACTGCAGCCTGTCTTCACTGAAATCCGCGCCCACGCCGGGCTTGGCCAGCCGTGCCGGGAGCGACATCGAGGAGATCATGGTCCGGTCCAGCCCCAGGGACAGCTGGTCCGCCGCGAATGACTTCGCCCGTTCCACCTCGTCGCCGATCCGGATGGTCTCGTCGAAGGCCGAGTTGAACAGGCTCAGCGACGGGGACAGCCCGTAACCGCCAATCCATTCCGAGTAGTCCGCAGCACTCATCCCCTCCGGCACATCGGCTTTGACGGCCGTAAAACCGATTCGCTGGAAGTCCTTGAACGCCTGCTCAAAGACTTCCCGGGACTTGTCCACAGCGCCGCCCCTGGCCCAGTAGGGAATTGGATTCGCCGCGACCTGCGGGACATGCCGACGCGGTGTCCCGGTCATGGATGTCTCCGTCATCACTGACCTGCCTTATCCGCGGACGCATCCCCGACCAGGCTGACCGGCTGACCGGTACGCGCGGATTCGTACACTCCCATGATGACGCTGACGGACTGCCGGTTTTCGGCCAGCCCGACCCGGATCTCCCCTTCGCCCCGGAGCGCGGCCAGGAAGTTGCGGTATTGGTGCCGGTGGGCGTCCGAGAGCTGCCCCGGGTTCGCACCGGCCGCAGGTGCGGAAGTACCCGGCAGTTGGTATCGATCCAGCTGATTACTCGGCTCGTTTGAACCGAAGAACTTCTCGTCACTCGCCGAGCCGGCCGCCGTCGTATGGATGTAAGTCAACTTGTCGTTGTCGATCACGGCCGAGCCCTTATCGCCATGCACCTGCAGGCGCGCACTCAGCCCCGGGAAGGCGGCGGTGGACCCGTGCAGAACGCCCAGCGCACCGCTCTCAAATTTCACCACGCCCACCGCGACGTCCTCCACCTCAATGCGTTCGTGCGCCAGGCACGCCGTATAGGCAAAGACTTCCACCGGCCTCCCCATGGCAGCCACCAGCAGATCCACCGTGTGGACACCCTGGTTCATCAAGGCACCTCCCCCGTCCATGGCCCAGGTGCCGCGCCAGTCACCGGAATCGTAATAGCTCTGTCCCCGCCACCAGTCAATGGAAGCGATCCCCGACGTCAGCCTGCCAAGTTCGCCGTTGGCGATTGCAGCAAGCACGATCTCGGTGGACGGGTCGAAGCGATGCTGGGAAATCACGGTGACCTTGGTCCCGGCCTCCTGTTGAGCGGCAATGATTTCATCGGTCTTTTCCAGCGTCACCTCCGCGGGCTTCTCAATGATGACGTGCTTGCCGGCGCGGAGCGCTTCAATGGCAACCTCTGCGTGCGCTCCCGTTGGGGTACAAACGGCGACGGCGTCAAACTCGCTGTCCGCGAGCGCATCCGTCAGCGAGGTGTAAACGGTTCCGCCGTACTCAGCCGCAATCGTCTCGGCCTTGGAACGTTCGACGTCGACGACGGCCACTAGCTCTAACTCATCGCCGAGCTCCCGCATGACCGTGCCATGCTGATTGCCGATGATCCCCGCGCCGACGAGGGCGAACCGGATTTTCCTGCTGCCGTTTTTAATGCTGTCCGTACTCATGAAAGTCCCACTCCGATCTTGTGTGTCAGTTCCGCGAAGGCGCGGGCGGCTTCGCCGAAGGCAAACGGCCCGGAAAACCCTCCAAGTGCGTTGGTATCGGCCAGATGCGGTTCCAGCGACGCATATCCGCGGTAGCCGTCGTCGCGCAGGGCCGTGAGCGTCGCAAGCAGCTGGCCGTCCCCATGGCCGGCGGGCACCACCTGACCGGTGGCCAGCAGCGCATCTTTGACCTGCAGGTATTCCAGGTGCGGGCGCAGCATGGCATAGGCCTGGGTAAACGGTTGCACGCCGACCTGGACAAAGTTCGCGGAATCCCAAGCCACTTTGAGGGAATCCGAACCTACCGACTCGATGATGTCCAGGACCCGTTCCGGGGTATCACCATAGATTTCTTTTTCGTTTTCGTGCAGCAGAATGACGTTGGACCGCTGGGCCTCGTCGGCGAGCAGGCGCATCCGGACCAGTACGTCGTCCCGGACATCAACCGCTTCAACGCCTGCCGTCCGATAAAAGGAAAAAATCCGGACATACCTGCTGCCCAGCGCCTGGGCCACCCGGATGACCTTCCGTAAGCGCTGGACCTCGTGGTCCGGGTCCAGAGAAACGTCCACCTTGCCGATCGGCGAGGCGACGGCGGAGACTGC
>JBBSSN010000139.1:0-5881 GCA_038242035.1 Actinomycetales bacterium | reverse complement strand
GCCTTGGTGCCTTCCTGGACAACGTCGAACGTGTTCGTGAAGACGCCCTGTTGGGTGTCCTTGTCCCAGCCCAGCAACGCTACGGACTTGCCCTTCTTCCCGTTGTAGTACTTCACGCCGTCGGCAAAGCCATCCATGAAGATCGTCACGGTCGGGATGTTGATACCGCCGAAGGTGCCCACCTTGCCGGTCTTTGTCTGCGCGGCTGCGGCATACCCGGCCAGGAATGCCGCCTGGGCGGTGTCATAGACAACCGGCTTCACGTTCGGCAGGTTTATCGAGTTGTCATCAATGATCGCGAAGTGCGCGGACGGGTCCGAGGTGGCGACCTTCTTGGTGGCGTCCGCGAGCAGGTAGCCAACGGTGAAGGTCAGGTTGCAGCCGGCATTGGCCATCTGGTTCAAATTCGGCTCGAAGTCCGCCTTAGTGGTGGACTCCGCCTGCTTGATTTTGATGCCCAGATCCTTCTCTGTCTTCTTCAACCCCTCATAGGAGGACTGGTTGAAGGACTGGTCATCGAATCCACCGGAGTCGGAGACGATGCAGCCCAGATAGTCGCTGGCTCCGGCCGAGCCGCCGGCACTGCCGGACGGTGCCGGGGCGGCACCGCAACCGGAGAGCAGCAGGGCTGTTGCGCCCAGCGTGATCGTTCCGAGCCTGGCGCTGCGCCTGAAAACGCTGCGCTTGGCGGCAGGGGCGTTAGTGACAGGGGGCATAGATGTGGCGCCGTGCGCTGAGTTGTTCAAATTTCCTCCAACAGGGATGAGCGGGCTGCAGCAGCTTCAATGAGTGTCCGTTGGTCACGGTGCGTAACACTATGACGGAAATTCTGTTTTCATTGATAGTTTCGCGGCGCTGCGCTAAGGATGCGGTGATGACAATACCCTATTCCGTGACGCTCCCCACAATGAGCATTTTTATATCGGGAGCCCGGATTTCCCGAAATTGTTGGAAACTTGTTACCTGGCTGTGCTCGCAAGACCGGGGGGCTGCTGCCCGCGAAGCAGGGGCGCGGCCGCGAAGCAGGGGCTGCCCAGCACCGCCGTCGCGGGGAAGCCCCTCCTTCGACGAAGACCCCGGGGTTTCCGGCCGGGGATGCCGCTGGCCGGAAGCCCCCTGTCCGCTCCTCTGCCCCGCCACCCCTCTGCCCCTCCACACCTCCCGCATGTCAGCGTGTCCTGCACACTCACTTCGCACGGGCACATCCCCACGGCCCCGGGACATAGCGTACTGAGATGGACAACACGAAGCTTCGGCAAACCCTGGAGATGCGGTGGCCTCCCGCCAGCCCGGTCGCCACGACTGCCCAGTTGGCCTCGGCCGGGATTGGCGACAGGTTATTGACTGCGGGGGTCACGCATGGTCTGGTACATCGAATCAGGCGCGGGGCATACATTCAGCTGAAGGTATGGTTTCCAGCGGCCAGCTGGGAGCGGGAAATGTTCCGCCTGCAAGCTCATCTCCACACCAGCGGCGGCGCCTGCACCTATAGCCATTTCAGCGCTGCGCGACTTCATGGGTGCTGGATTTGGGACTGCGGCAGCCGTATTCACATCAATTCCGCCGCCGCGCTGTCCGGGAACAGCGCGGGCCCTGACGTGGTCGGGCATCACTTCCGGCATGAGCCTGGGGACACTATCCGGGTCAACATCCACGGCGAGGGACCGATGACGGTGACCTCACTCGAGCGAACAGTGATCGACTGCGCCAGAATCGGCGAATTCCGGCGCGCCGTCATCATCGGGGACCATGCCCTACGCAAAGGTGCGACCCTGCAGCGGATGCAGGCCTTGGTCGAATCGATGCCGGGAAGCCGCGGGATTCGTCGTGGCCGCCGGGTGGTTGATGCGCTCGATGCCCGGTCAGAATCGGCCGGCGAGACCAGAACACGGCTGATCCTTCGCGGTTTCAGGATCGAGCAGCCCGATCTTCAGGTCGTCATACAGACCGGGAGTACCAGCTACCGCGCGGATTTCGCGTGGAAGGCCCTCAAACTGATCCTGGAATTTGACGGAAAAACGAAATACTTCGATTTTGCGCCAACTGATCAGATTATTTTTACGGAACGCCGACGCGAAAAAGCGCTAATGGAGCTGGGCTGGAGGTTTCTCCGGGTCGAATGGGCCGATCTATCCTGTCCTGCCGAGCTGCGGGTCCCGATCGAAGCGGCAATAAGCCGTGCCCGCCAAGACCTGGCTGCGTGAAAACGGGGCCTGCCAACGTGACGCACAGCGAGACCGCACGAAAACGGGGCCTGCCCGTGAAAGCGGTGCTGGGCAGCACCGCTTTCACGGGGAAGCCCCTGCTTCAGGATCTTTCCCTCGTCCAGCACGTCTTTCCCTAGTCCAGCACGACAACCATTTTCCCTGTGTTAGCCCCGCGCAGCAGGTCGATGAACGCCTGCGGTGCATTTTCAAGCCCGTGAACGAAAGTCTCATCGAAACGGATCGTCCCCTCCGAGAGCCAGCCTGCCATCCTTGCCGCGAATTCGCCCGCGAGGTGCTGGTAACTGCCGACAATGAACCCCTTCAAGGTCAGCTGTTTTCCGATGGCGAGGGCAAGGTTCGCCGGCCCGGGGACGGGTGCTGTGCTGTTGTACTGCGAGATGGCACCGCACATGGCTACCCGGCCAAAGCGATTTAAGACCGAAATGGCCGCTTCCAGATGTTCGCCGCCCACATTGTCAAAATAGACGTCTATGCCGGACGCTTCACCAAGCGCTGCCTTGAGCTGATCCTTGACCGGACCGTCGTGGTAATTGAAGGCTGCGTCGAAGCCCAGTTCCAGCAGCCGGGCCACTTTTTCCGGGGAGCCCGCGCTGCCAATCACGCGTGCAGCCCCAAGGTTTTTGGCGATCTGCCCCACCAACGATCCCACCGCTCCGGCGGCTCCCGAGACAAATACGGTCTCGCCCGGTTTGAAGGCGGCCACTTCCGTCAGTCCGGCATAGGCGGTGAGGCCCGTCATGCCGAGGGCGCTCAGGAAGGCCGTGGGATGCGCCAGCGCCGGATCCACGGTGCGTGCGCCGCTCTCCGCGAGGACCGCGTAGTCCCGCCAGCCCAACGAATGCAAGACAACGTCCCCCACCCTGTGTGCGCTGCTGCGCGAGGCAATCACCTCGCCGACTGCGCCGCCGTCGAGCGCCACATTCAGGGCAAACGGTGGGCTATATGACTTAACGTCGTTCATGCGGCCGCGCATGTACGGATCGACGCTCATGGCCGTATTGCGGACCAGGATCTGTCCCTCCAGCAAAGCGGGAAGCTCAGATTCGCTGAGCCGGAAGTTCTCCGGTACCGGTTCCCCCTGCGGACGCGACGCGAGCTGCACCTCACGGGTGCTGTGGGGAAGCGCCGATTGGCCGACGACGGGAGTGTCGTTGCTGTGCGATTCATGGGTCATCTGGATGCCTCCATTGCGGGTTGGATTTCTCTGCTGTTACCTGGACTAGCAGTTACCTGGACTAGCAGTTGCCGGGACTAGCTGCCGGCTGTATTAGCTGCTGAAGCTAGAATCTGTGTTCGTGTCCTTGAGTTCAAGGACGCTCAGTTCGACGCTGATATTGCCGCGGGTGGCATTGGAGTAGGGGCAGATTAGATGGGCTGCCTCCGCCAGCTCCTGCGCCGCGGCTCGCTCCAGTTGCGGCAGACCGATCTCCATCCGCACGCCGATCCCGTAGGCACCCCCGCCGACTGCGCCGAAGTCCACGCTGGCGTTCACCGTGGAGCCCGTGACATCCGCCTGGTGGCGCCGCGCTGCCAGCCGCAGCGCGGAGTGGAAGCAAGCGGCATAGCCGGCAGCAAACAACTGCTCCGGATTGGTTCCGTTGCCGTCCCCGCCCAGTTCCACCGGCGGTGCCAGTGTCACCTCAAGCTGACCGTCGGAGCTTCGGGCCTGGCCGTTGCGCCCGTCCCCGGTGGCACGGGCCTGCGCCGTGTAAAGAACTTTCATAGCCATCCTTATCCGTGGATCTTTAGAGTGCTGCAACATGCAGGGCGGCTGTCAGCCGGGATAGTGTGCCGCGAAGCTGATCCAACTCGCCGGGTTCCAGCCCCGCGGCCTCTGCCAGCTGCTGCGGCACCGCCGCTGCCAGCTCCCGCAAGGTGGCGCCGTCGTCCGTCAGGTGAATCCGGACCCGCCGCTCGTCGTCGGCGCTACGCTGACGCCGCACCAGCCCGGCAGCCTCCAGCCGCTTCAGCAGCGGGGACAAGGTACCCGAATCCAGCGCCAGTTCCTCGCCCAATTCGCGCACTGACGCGCCGTCCCGCTCCCAGAGCAGGAGCAGCACGAGGTACTGCGGATAGGTCAGCCCCAGCTCCTGGAGCATCGGCCGGTAGACCGCGGTGGCAGCCCGGGAGGCGGAGTACAACGCGAAACAAACCTGCCGCTGGAGAATCTGCCGCTCGGAGATCCGCGGCGCTTCCTGGGTTGGCGCTTTCTGGGTTGCCGGGCTTGTAGCGGCCGCATTGCGAACCGTCGTAGTCTCTGTCACCTTCTCAAAGATAGCGTGCAATTCAATTGTGCACAACCTAATAGGGAAACCCTTTCGCCGTATCGACGGCCACGGCCGGCTAGGTGAGGTCGCGAATGGCCCGCAGCGCGGCCGCGCCCAGCACCCTGATACCCAACCCCAGCGCCCGTTCGTCGACAATGTAGTCACCGCGGTGCAGATCGTACTGCTCGCCGCCGGGCACATGCGTCCCCAGCCGCATCAACGCACCCGGGGTGTCCTGCAGGAACCAGGCAAAATCTTCGCCGCCCATGGACTGCGGAGCCAGGACGACAGCGTTCTCCCCAAGTTCCGCTCGGGCAGCTGCCTCGATCAACGCCGTCTCGTGCTCCGAGTTCACTACCGGCGGGACACCGCGCGTGTGCTCCAGCCGTACGTCAACGCCGTAGGGTGCGGCGACCTGCTGCACTACTTCGTCCAGCAACTCCCCCGCGGAGTGCCACGCTTCACGGTCCAGGCAACGCATGGTGCCCGCCATGAAGCCACTGCCGGGAATAGCGTTCGGAGCAGAACCGGCCCCGATCTGCCCCCAAACCACCGAGACTCCGCTGCGCACGTCGACACGGCGGGAGAGGACGGCGGGGACATTGACGGCGATTTCGGCCAGCGCAAAGACCAGATCCTCTGTCAGATGCGGGCGGGAGGTGTGACCACCCCGGCCGGAGAGCTCAATCTTGATGGTGTCCGAGGCACTCGTGATGGAGCCAATGCGCGTTCCAATATGGCCGACATCGATCCGCGGGTCGCAATGCAGCGCCAAAATCCGTGGCACACCATCGAGCGCACCCTCCGCGATGCAATCCAACGAACCCCCGGGCATGATTTCCTCGGCGGGCTGGAAAATAATCCGAATGCTCGCGCCCAGCGGACGCTGTGTGTGCATGTCGGTCAGCAACAAGGCGATTCCCAGCATCGCCGTGGTGTGGATGTCGTGTCCGCAGGCGTGCGTGACGCCATGATTGCGCGACGCAAATGACAACCCGGTTTCTTCCAAGACCGGCAAAGCATCGATGTCCCCCCGGACCGCGGTGGCGATCGGGCCCTCGCCCACATCAACGAAGAGCCCCGTGCCCTTGAACCGATGCGGTTTCAGCCCGGCCGCTTCGAGCCGTTCCATCAGCTTGTCCGTGGTGCGGAATTCCTGCCGCGAAAGTTCCGGATGCGCGTGCAGATCGCGCCGGAAGGCCTGCAGCTCTGCAAGTTTCGGCTCCAGCCAGGGGGCGATCAGTAGGGTCGGTTCGATCTCTGCAGAGTAATTGCGCACACAGAAACTCTAGCGACCCCGGATCGCATCATCGGCATTGACGGCGCACCGTTACGGTCCGGGCGGCCGTCCGGGCGGCCGTCCGGGCGGCCGTCCGGGCGGCCGTC
>JBBSSN010000138.1:0-5938 GCA_038242035.1 Actinomycetales bacterium | reverse complement strand
TGGGCGCCGGGGAATTTGTCTCGGTGCGGTCCCAGCGTGAGCTGCTCAGCGCATCCCGTCCCACCCAAATCACGCTTTCCGCGGCAGCGTCCTTGGACATCGAGCACAACGAACTCCTCCTGGTCTACCTGGCGCGTGGCATGTCGCGGGAGGCGGCAGAACATCGCGTAGCGGAACGAATGGGACTGGCTGACTGCGATTGTGATCCCAGCCTCTCCCTGCAGCCGGAGTCCGTCACGGAAACGGACGACCACGAAACCGTCGGCACTGCCTGGGGCGCGGCGATCTCGAGCTTCTGTTTCTTCGCCTCGGGAGCCATCGTGCCGATCGTGCCGTTCCTGTTCGGCATGACCGGCGTTCCCGCGCTTGCGTTGGCCTGCGTGCTGGTGGGATTGGTGCTGATGGGCACCGGCGGCGTCGTTGGTCTGCTCTCCGGGACATCCCCGCTCAGCCGAGGTCTGCGGCAGCTGGCCATCGGTCTGGGCGCTGCAGCAGCGACCTATCTGCTCGGCCTGCTCTTCGGCAGCGTATTGGGTTAGGCGCCGCAATCGGTTAACGGCATGATCGCTCGGACGGCGCGGCTTACCGCAGCACCACCGTCCGGTTGCCCTGCAGGATGACTCGTCCCTCGCAGTGCCACTTGACGGCATTGCTCAGCGCCTTGCATTCGGTGTCGCGGCCGGCGGCGACAAGATCGGCGGGCCCGTAGGTATGATCCACCTCGACGACCTGCTGGGCGATGATCGGCCCCTCATCCAGCTCGCTGTTGACATAATGCGCCGTCGCGCCCACGGTCTTCACACCGCGGGCATACGCCTGGTGATACGGCTTAGCCCCCTTGAAGCTGGGCAGGAAGGAATGATGGATGTTGATGGCGCGGCCATCGAGCTGCCGGGTCAATGAATCGCTGAGCACCTGCATGTAGCGGGCCAGCACCACCAGTTCCGCCTCGTGCGCATCGATCAGCTCCAGCAGCCGGGCTTCCGCCGCCGGCTTGGTCGCAGCCGTCACGGGGACATGATGGAAGGGGATGCCGTGCCACTCCACCAATCCCTGGTGGTCGGTGTGGTTGGAAACAACCGCGACAATGTCCACCGGCAGCTCTCCGCTGCGCGCACGGAACAGCAGGTCATTGAGGCAATGCCCGAATTTGGACACCATGATCAGCACTTTGCGTTTGGACCCGTGCTCGCGCAGTTGCCAGTCCATGGCCCACTGACGGGCCACCGGCGCAAAGGCCTCACGCAGCAGCCCTACGCTGCCGGCATCCCCGACGGAGCTGAAGTGCACGCGCATGAAAAAGTGCCCCTCGGTACGCTCGCCGAACTGATGGTTATCGAGGATGTCGCAGCCTTGCTCGAGCAGGAAACCGGAAACGGCGTGGACAATACCGGGCGCCTCGAGGCAATCCAAGGTGAGCACGTGTTCAACCCTGCCGGCTTCGATACCGTCCAGGCCCGCCGTGTTGTGGTCAGTTTCCTTCATGTCCATCGCCTAACACTCGATCACGTTCACGGCGAGGCCACCGCGGGAGGTTTCCTTGTACTTGGTCATCATGTCCGCACCAGTGTCCCGCATGGTCTTAATCGCCTTGTCCAGCGAAACCTTCTGGCTGCCGTCACCGTGCAGCGCTAACCTGGCGGCGTTGATGGCCTTTACGCTGGCAATGGCATTGCGCTCGATACACGGGATCTGCACCAGACCGCCGACCGGATCGCAGGTCAGGCCAAGATTATGTTCGATGCCGATCTCGGCGGCGTTCTCCGCCTGGACCGGGGTGCCGCCGAGCAGTTCACACAAGGCGCCGGCCGCCATCGAGCAGGCCGAACCCACCTCGCCTTGGCAGCCCACCTCGGCGCCGGAGATGGAAGCGTTGATCTTGAACAGGATTCCGACGGCGGCGGCCGTCAGCAGGAACCGCACCACGCCGTCGTCGCTGGCCCCGGGAACAAACTTCATGTAATAGTGCAGGACTGCCGGAATGATACCCGCGGCACCGTTCGTAGGCGCGGTGACAATCCGGCCTCCCGCGGCATTTTCCTCGTTGACCGCCAGCGCAAAGAGGTTGACCCATTCCATCGCCCGCAGCGGATCCTCGGCATTCTCCGGCGCCTGCAGAGTGTGGAACAGCCCCGGTGCCCGGCGGGTCACCTTCAACCCGCCGGGGAGAATTCCTTCGCTGGCGCAGCCGTTGTCCACACATTCGCGCATGACCGCCCAGATGTTCAGCAGCTCCGTGCGCAGTTCGGCCTCGGTGCGCCAGGTAAGTTCGTTCGCCAGCATCACGTCGCTAATGGACATATTGTTCCGGGCGCACAGTGCCAGCAGTTGGGCTCCTGTGGTGAAGGGATAAGGCAGCACTGTGCTGTCCGTAACAATGCGGTCCGCGCCTGCGGCTTCCTCGTCCACCACGAATCCGCCGCCCACAGAGTAATACGTCCGCTCGCGCAGCACCTCGCCGTCATGATCCAGGGCCCGGAAGGTCATTCCGTTGGGATGGGCCGGCAGTGATTTGCGCCGGTGCAGCAGCACGTCCTTGTCAAAATCGAAGTCCACCGCATGCGTGCCGCCCACCAGGAGCCGTGCGTCCAATGCCGCAGCGGCCACCTGGTCATCTGCCGTCGCGGTATCAACGGTTTCGGGGTCCTGCCCCTGCAGTCCCAGCACCACAGCCTTATCCGAACCGTGGCCGCGTCCGGTGGCGCCCAGGGAACCGAAAAGCTCCGCCTGGACACGCACCGTCCGCCCCAGCTCCGCACCGGCAGCCAGGCCGTCCGCAAACCGCTTGGCCGCCCGCATCGGGCCGACCGTGTGGGAGGAGGAAGGCCCGATGCCAATGGAAAAGAGATCCAGCACGCTCAGCGCCATCAGTGCACCTCGACGGCGGCAAACTCACGCATGCCGTCCAGCAGCCAACGGCCCAGGAAATCCGCGAAGGAGGCCCTCGGGAAGATCCGGAAGGTGTCATCTTCCACCTTCCACAGGACGGCCGGGATCAGGCCAATCTGAGTATTGGCGGCGGTCCCGACCGTGAATTCACGCGGATGCAGGTCCAGCGCACAACTCTTTTCGAGCACGGCGCGGGCGCTGGGGCCGGCGAGTTCAAAGGTCGTCCGGTTGGCCGAAAGGTCAACCACCTGGCCGGGGTCCCCGGCCAGCGCAGCCAGCAGCCCGCTCAGCAGCGAAGTACCGGCCGCACCGCTGCCGCCACCGGCCGCGCCGCCGTCGAGCGCGTCCGTCACGTCGGGCGCGACGACCAGGAACTCCTGGGGGCCCAACCACAACACGCTCACCCCTTGCGCTTTCCCCGGCCCATCCCCGGAACCGTCTCCGGCGCTGTATCCGGTGACCTGACCATAACGCTCAGGCAGGCCCCCAACCACTGCGCCAAGCCGGTCCCACGCCGCAGATCCGGGCGCCGCCCGGACGCCGATCATGGTCAGAAACGGCAGCTCCCGCAACGTCACACCCTGCACACCGCTGACCGACCTTTGTGTGAAATCGTCTGCCAAATGCCCTGCAGGACTGCGACGCAGCTCCCGAATTACGGCATTTCCCCGCTCAGCTGTCTGTGCCATCTTTGCGCTTCCCTTCTGGATCAAAAAGTACTGTTTCAGCAACCACAACGTCCACCAAGGTGTCTCCCACGGAGGCCACCATTTCCTCGCCGATCCGATTGCGCCCGTTCTTGATCAGCGCCAGGCCAAAGGACCTGCCCAGCGCCGCACTGTGGTAGCTGGACGTAACGAAGCCCTGCATGGGAACCGGCCCGTACGCCGGAGTCATCGGCACCCCCTTCTCCACCAGTTGCGTCCCCTCCGGAAGCCGGATCGACCCATCTACGGGCAGCACGCTGACGAGGTGCTTGCGGTCCGCTCGATTCGATTCCGCGCGGGAATACGAGCGCTTGCCGATGAAGTCCTTGACCTTGGATACCACCCAGTCCATGCCCGCGTCCTGCGGGCTGACCGTGCCATCGGTATCCTGCCCGACGATCGGGAAGCCCTTTTCCGCGCGCAGGACGTGCATCGTCTCCGTCCCGTAAGGGGTGATGTTGAATTCCGCGCCGGCCGCCGTCACCGCCTCCCAGGTATTGAGGCCGTACCAGGCCGGAACGTTGATCTCATAGGCCAGCTCCCCGGAGAACGAAATCCGGCAGACCCGCGCCGGTACCCCGGTGCTCAGCGTGGTTTCACGGAACGCCATGAACGGGAACGCCTCGGAGTTTTCGGCGGTGCCCAGCTCCAGCTCTGGAGCCAGCTTGGCCAGCACGGCCCGGGATTTAGGCCCGACGACGGCGATCGTCGTCCACTGTTCCGTCACCGAGGTGCAGTACACGTCCAGCTCGGGCCATTCGGTCTGCAGCCACTCCTCCAGCCAGTCCAGGATCCGGGCCGCACCGCCGGTAGTGGTGGTCATGAAGTAGCGGTCCTCGTCGAGGCGCAGGGTCACGCCATCGTCCAGGATCATGCCGTCCGCCATGCACATCACTCCGTAGCGGGCCAGGCCCGGCTTGAGCTTTTTAAAGGCGTTGGTGTAGATGCGGTTCAGGAACTCACCCGCGTCCTTGCCGCGGATCTCAATCTTGCCCAGTGTCGTGGCGTCCATATAGCCCACGGAATTGCGCGTGGCCGCGCATTCGCGCAGTACCGCGGCGTCCATGTCCTCCCCGGCCTGCGGGTAGTACCAGGGACGTTTCCACTGGCCGACGTCCTCAAATTCAGCCCCCTGTGCCACATGCCAGGGCTGAACCGACGTGACGCGCGCGGGGTCGAACAGCTCCCCGCGCTGCCGTCCGGCGAGCGCAACGAACGCGACCGGTGTAAACGGGGCCCGGTAGGTGGTGGTCCCGATCTCCCCGATACCAGCGCCCGCGCCGCTGCCCAGACCGAGGGCGGCGGCGATGACGCCGATGGCGTTGACGCCGGAGGTTTTACCCTGATCGTTGGCGGTGCTGATGGAGGTGTAGCGCTTAATGTGTTCCACGGAGCGCATGCCCGCGCCAGTGGAGCGCAGCACGTCGGCCACGGTCTGGTCCCGTTGGAGGTCGACAAAATGATGGTGCCAGTCCGACGGCGTCCCCTGCAGTCCGCCGACCAGCCAGAGCGCGCGGGTGGTGCCCTGCGCAACGACCGGCTGCGGTGGCCGGGCGGACGCCGCCGTTGCGGCATCGACGGCGGCACGGGTGGCAAACCCGACGGCGACGGCGGCGACCGCGCCTGCGGACAGTCCTTCCGCGACACAATCCGCCAGAAGGTAGCTGCCGCGTCCGGCGCCAACCACCTGTTGGTTCGCCACTACGGACGAGGGCACGAAGCCGACCAGCTCATCGTCCCAGCGCAGCTTACCCTGCCGCTGGCTGTGCAAATGCACCACCGGCGACCAGCCGCCGGACACCGCCAGCACGTCGGCGTCAAAGTGCTCGGTATCCCCGAACGGCGTGCCGTCCTCGTCGATCGCACTGACAGTGACACCGCTGAGCCGGCCGCCGCCGTCGCCCTCCGTATTAACCACGGCCGCGGAACTGATGATGCGCACCCCTGCGCTGGCAGCGGCGTCGAGGGCCCGTGCGGAAGGTTCCGGCCGGGCATCCACGACCGCGGCCACGGTAATCCCGGCTGCGTGCAGGTCGGCCACCAGATCATAGGCGGAATCGTTGGTAGTGGAAACTACCACCCGTGAACCTGCGGCGACGGCGTAGCGGTTCAGATAGCTGCGGACGGCCGAGGCGAGCATGATGCCCGGGCGGTCATTGTTTTCGAACACGAGCGGACGCTCATGCGCGCCTGTTGCCAGGATCACCTGACGGGCACGGATGTGCCAGATGCGCTGCCGGGATACGCCGTCGGCTGCCGGCGTGCTCAGGTGGTCGGTGCGGTTCTGCACCGCGAGAATGTAATTGCTGTCATAGGATCCAAAGGCCGTCGTGCGGTTGAGC
>JBBSSN010000137.1:0-5947 GCA_038242035.1 Actinomycetales bacterium | reverse complement strand
CCGCCCGCCGTCGCCCGCCCGTCGTCGGCTAACCGCCGCCGAGCAGCTAACCGTCCTTGCGGATCCAGCGGAAAGTGAAACGGCACAGGATCAGGCCCACCACCAGCCACAGCCCCATGACCAGTGCCACGAGTCCCAGGTTCCACGCGCCGCCGGGCTCTATCGCTTCAAAGGTTTCCGGCAGGAACACGCTGCGCATGCCCTGCGCCATCCACTTCAGCGGGAAGATGCTGGCCACGTTCTGCAGCCATCCGGGAAGCTGCGCGAAGTTCAGGTACACGCCCGAGATGAACTGCAGCAACAGCACAATGGGGATCACCACGGCCGTGGCAGACTTGCCGGTACGCGGGAGCGCGGACAGGGCAATGCCCAAAACGCAACTGGTGATGACGCCAAAGAGGAACACCCACGCAAACGTCAACCACTTGTCCGGCTCGGCCGGCAGCGCGACATTGAAGGCGAAACGTGCGACCAGCAGCAACAGTGCCACCTGCAGGACCGAGCTGACCAGCACCATGCCGATCTTGCCCATGAAGTAGGAAAACACGGGCAGGGGAGTGCCGCCCAGCCGCTTGAGCGTGCCGTCGCCCTTTTCGCCCGCAATGTCCACACCCAGGTTTTGCACGCCGCTGAGCAGCATGCCCGCAGCAACCATGCCGGGGACGTAAAACGCGGCAAAGGAGATGCCGCCGCTGCCGTCGGGGGCCGCGCCAATGTTGCCGCTGGTGCTGAAGGCAACGGCAAAGATGGACAGCATCACGATCGGGAACAGGAATGTGAAGAAGACCGAATCGCCCTGGCGGAAATACACCCTCAGCTCATAGCCAATGCGCGAGGCGCCTAAGGTCACGGTAGTCATGCCGTCTTCCCGGCCGCGGCAGCGCCTGCAGCAGCAGCAGCAGAGTTGCCCACCAGGTCCAGGTAAATGTCCTCCAGAGAAGGCCGGGTGATTTCCAGGCCGGCCACCTCGCCACCGGCCTGTGCATACAGCCGCGCGGCGAGGGCGGCCGGCTCGCTGGTCCGCTGAGCATGCTCGACGCCGTTCCGTTGCCACCGCACCAGCGGAACCTTGGCCGCGGCCCCGCCAATTTCGTCAATCGTGCCAATGTCCACCAGCTTTCCACCCACGATCACACCGGCACGGTCGGCCAGGGTTGCGGCCTCGTCCAGGTAGTGGGTGGTCAGTAAAATGGTGGTGCCCTCGGTCTTGAGCTGGTTGATCAGGCCCCAAAACTGTCGCCGGGCAGCCGGGTCAAAGCCCGTGGTGGGCTCGTCCAGAAACAGCAGCCTGGGCCGGCCGATGATGCCCAGGGCGACGTCCACACGGCGGCGCTGGCCACCGGAGAGCCTGCTGATCCTGGACTTCGCCTTCTCGGCCAGGCCCACGGCCTCGATGACGTCGCTGACCTTGCGTGGGTTGGGGTAGTACCCGGCAAAGTGGGTGAGCTGCTCCAGCACGCTCACGTTGCCGCTTTCCCCGCTGGACTGCAGCACGATCCCCAGCTGGGCTTTCCAGTCCAGGCCGCCGTGCTGGGGGTCGACGCCCAGGACGGTGACGTCCCCGCTGCTGCGGTCCCGGTAGCCCTCCAGAATTTCAATGGTGGTGCTTTTCCCGGCGCCGTTGGGGCCGAGTAAGGCAAACGTTTCGCCGTCGTGGATCTCAAAACTGATGCCGTCCACGGCCATAGCTCCGCCGTAGGACTTCCTCAGCCCCTCGACGTGCACCGCCGGCACACCGGGTGTCATGGCTTCATGCTTGCACCCGGGCGGCGCTGGGGCAATGCCGCCCGGCTTCAACGCCCTACAACTGGCACTCGCCTTGACCGAGTGCCAGCCAAACAATAGAGTCGGAGTTAGCACTCTCACCCGTAGGGTGCTAATTGAAAATGAGTGCGCCAACGGTTTTGCCACCGGCACCGCGACGACGGTCGGCAATACCAACACTGATGCACGCATTGAAATAATCCGCAGATTTTACTCATGTGAAGGAGAGGTCCGAGTGTCGGTCTCTATTAAGCCTCTTGAGGATCGTATTGTCGTTCGCCAGCTGGAAGCGGAGCAGACCACTGCTTCGGGTCTGGTAATCCCGGACACCGCCAAGGAAAAGCCACAGGAAGGCGAAGTTGTTGCAGTCGGCCCCGGCCGCGTTGATGACAACGGCAACCGCGTTCCGATCGATGTTGCCGTCGGCGACGTCGTCATCTACTCCAAATACGGTGGAACCGAAGTCAAGACGGGCGGCGAAGAACTCCTGGTTCTCTCCGCCCGCGACGTTCTGGCCATTGTTGTTAAGTAACTTGTTGTTAAGTAACTTGTAATTAAAATAACTTGTTGTGAAGCAGCCAGCTAGCTGAGCAACAGCTAACTGGCTTCCTGAAGCACAATTCGCTTTGACGGATCCCCGCACCGCCGCTCCCTTCCGGGGGTCAAGGGTGCGGGGTTTTCGCCTTGAAAGGACACAAATTTTATGGCAAAGCAGCTTGCATTCAACGATGCTGCCCGCCGTTCCCTGGAAGCCGGCATCGATAAGCTGGCGAACACCGTCAAGGTGACCCTGGGGCCGCGCGGCCGCAATGTTGTGCTGGATAAGAAGTGGGGTGCTCCCACCATCACCAACGACGGCGTCACGATTGCCCGCGAGGTGGAGCTGGAGGACCCGTACGAGAACCTTGGCGCACAGTTGGCCAAGGAAGTTGCCACCAAGACCAACGACGTCGCCGGCGACGGAACGACGACGGCGACGGTACTGGCCCAGGCCCTGGTCAAGGAGGGCCTGCGCAATGTTGCCGCGGGAGCCGCTCCCGGAGACCTCAAGCGCGGCATCGAGGTCGCGGTGGACGCGATTGCCAAGCGCCTGCTGGAGAACGCCCGCGAGGTGCAGGGCGGGCAGGTGGCAGAAGTTGCCGCCATCTCGGCGCAGAGCCCGGAGATCGGCGCACTGCTCGCCGAGGCCTTCGACAAGGTCGGCAAGGATGGTGTCATCACCATTGAGGAATCATCCACCACGGCGACCGAACTGGTGCTCACCGAGGGCATGCAGTTCGACAAGGGCTACCTGTCCCCGTACTTCGTCACCGACGTCGAACGCCAGGAAGCCATTCTTGAGGATGCCCTCATCCTGATCCATCAGGGCAAGATCTCCTCGCTGCAGGATTTTCTGCCGCTGCTGGAGAAGGCCCTGCAGGCGGCCAAGCCGTTGTTCATCATTGCCGAAGACGTCGACGGGGAAGCCCTGTCCACGCTGATCGTGAACAAGATCCGCGGCACCTTGAACGTGGTTGCGGTCAAGGCCCCGGGCTTCGGCGACCGCCGCAAGGCCATGCTGCAGGACATCGCGACGCTGACCGGGGCACAGGTGATCTCCCCGGAGATCGGTCTGTCCCTGGACCAGATCGGTCTCGACGAGCTCGGCACCGCGCGCCGCATTACCGTCACCAAGGACACCACCACCATTGTGGACGGTGCCGGCACGACGGAAGATGTTGCGGACCGTGTCAAGCAGCTGCGCGCCGAACTGGAGCGCACCGACTCCGATTGGGACAAGGAAAAGCTGCAGGAGCGGCTGGCCAAGCTGGCCGGCGGCATCGGCGTCATCAAGGTCGGCGCGGCCACCGAAGTTGAGCTCAAGGAGAAGAAGCACCGCATCGAAGATGCTGTTTCCGCCACCCGGGCCGCTCTCGAAGAGGGCATCGTGGCCGGCGGTGGCTCGGCTCTGGTCCAGGCCGCCAAGGCGCTGGACGAGGATCCGACGGTGGCTGCCCTTGACGGGGACGCCGCAACAGCCGTCGGACTGGTCCGCCGCGCCATCGCTCAGCCACTGCGCTGGATTGCCCAGAACGCCGGGCATGACGGCTACGTGGTTGTCAACAAAGTGGGCGAGCTCGAGGATGGCTTCGGCTTCAATGCCGCAACCGGCGAGTACGGCAACCTGATCGAAGCCGGCATCATTGACCCGGTCAAGGTCACCCGCTCGGCGCTGCGTAACGCCGCGTCCATCGCCGCTCTGGTGCTGACCACGGAAGCGTTGGTCACGGAGAAGCCGGCCGAGGACGACGACGAATCAGGTCACCAGCACTAAAGACCCGGGCTCCCGACGTTTACGGGAGAGCTGACCGGAACTACCCCGCAGGAAATTTCTGCGGGGTAGTTCCGCTTTTTGGCGGCCGGTTTCGGCGCGTCAGCGTCCACGGTAGCGACGGGTGGCGGCTCGGCGCCGTCGGGCGGCCGGAGTGGCCTGGCCCGGGTGCGTCCTGGCCGTGACCAGGTGGTAGAAGGCCAACACGGCGACGGCGGAAATGATGATACCGGTCAGATTCAGTACCAGTTGCAGCGCCGAACCGGCCGCCTGGGCCGGTTCCCCCAACGCCAAGGCGACGGCGACATAGCCGGCGGCCGGGACGGTGGTCACCGAGATGAAGACGCCCACCAGGACAGCGGATTTGCGCCCGATCAGGGACAGCATCCCCGCAGCTCCCGCCAGCATGGCTACGATCAACGAGTACGGCCCAGGGTGGTAAATGAACTCCGTGGCGGGGCTGCCGTGCTGCAGGAAGCTTTGATCGACCAAGCCCAGCGGAACCGACAGCCAGGCCGCACCGGCCGTGACGGCCATCGCGACCGGGAAACCAACGCCCAGAGCCAGCGCCGAACTCTTCGCCAGCGCCCAGCGGCGGTTCACCAGCCCGAGGGCAATTCCCGCCAGCGGGCCGAACTCCGGTCCAACGACCATGGCGCCGACAATGGCGATCGTGGAATTGGTCACGATGCCAATACCGGCCAACTGCAGCGCGATCACCAGGAAGGCCAGGAAGCTCCAACTCAATTTGGAGTCCTCGCCCGTGTGTGCTTCCACTTCGTCCCAGATAATCGCGTCGGCGCCTTCACCGGGCGTGGCTTGTTCGGCCTCGTTTACCCGGTCGGAGAGCACAAGGCCCGGTTCGCTGACGCTAACGGAACCAACCGTAACAATGTCCATCCCCTCGAGACTGTCGAGGAGCTCATCGACGGATTCACGCACGCACAGAATCTCCACCACGTCACCGGGCGGGAGCACGGATGCATGGTCAAAGACAACAACCCCGGCGGTGCCGGGGAAACTCTGCGCGGCGTTCACTACCCTCGTAGTCAGGCCGGCCGGAACGACGGCCCGGATCAGCAGTGTCATGTGTGCTCCCTGCACTCCTCGTAGCGAATAAATCCATGATTACGGTCCGGTAATATGGTATGGACTTTTGGCAACCGTTAGGTGATTAACAAGCGTGACAAGCGGGATCTTGGCAAGGCCGGCCGGAAGGCGCTCCACGGCGGGACGGGGAGGTGACTGGGGAACCCGAAACCGGAAATTCCTGCCGGAGGTTCAGGGGCTGCGGTCATTGGCCGTGCTGATGGTGGTGATCTACCATGTGTGGCTTGGCCGGGTCTCCGGCGGCGTGGACATTTTCCTGCTGGTATCCGCTTTTTTGATGACGCGCCAGTTCGTCGGCAGAGTGGAGCGCGGGACGCCGCTGGACTTGCTCAAACACTGGCTGCACCTGTTCAAGCGGCTGCTGCCCGCCGTCGTCGTCGTCCTGCTGGCCGTGCTCGGAGCGACCTATCTGTGGTTGCCGCAGACGCGGTGGAAAGAGATTTTTTCCGAGGTCTGGGCGTCGGCCCTCTATTTTGAAAACTGGGCGCTGGCGACCAATTCGGTGGATTACTATGCCGCAGACCACAGTCTGGCCAGCCCGCTGCAGCATTTCTGGTCGCTGTCCATCCAGGGGCAGGTCTTTATCCTGTGGCCGCTGATTTTTGCCGGCGCAGCGCTGCTGGCCAGGGTCTTCCGCCTACGGTACCGGGCGCTGCTCACCTACGTCTTCGGCCTGGTCTTCATTGCGTCCCTGATTTTTTCGATCCAGGAGACCGGCAGTAACCAGGCTTTCGCATATTTTGATACCCGCACCCGGCTCTG
>JBBSSN010000136.1:0-5964 GCA_038242035.1 Actinomycetales bacterium | reverse complement strand
CAGGCACCGTAGCGAAGGCGCCGCCGGTCCGCCGCGGGCGCCGGATTGATCGCGGCCGCTGGAGGGATCGCGGCCGCTGGAGGGATCGCGGCCGCTGGCTGCTGCGGCGCGTGCCCTTTACCGTGTCCGCAGTGCTGCTCTTCTGGCTGCTGGCAGCGTTGACCGGAAGTTTCCTGGCCGGCCCTGCTTCCGGCCCTGCTTCCCGCCAGCTCACCGGTATCAGCTGGCAACTGCAGCACTACCATGACGGCCACTGGTGGACCCTGTTCACCTCGATCTTCTTTGCCACGAATCCCGCCGCCTACCTCCTGTCCACTGCAATGATTGCCGGATTCGTCGGATTGCTGGAGCTGCGGATCGGGTCACTGCGGGCTGCGGCAGTGTTTTTGTATGGGAACGCTGCCGCCATAGCCGCCTTCTCCCTTGCTACGCAACTGGCCCACTATGCGGGTGATGGATGGCTCGGTAAAATGTCCGGCGCCGTCCTGCTGGGGCCATACCCGGCAGCCGTCGCGTGTGCATTGGCTGCTGCCGGAACGCTGGGACCGCTCTGGCGCCGCAGACTGCGCGTGGGCGTTTTCGCCACGGTACTCATGCTTGTCCTCTACATCGGCCATGCGGAATCGGTTCTGCTGCTGGCGGGAGCACTGTCCGGAATGACCGTTGCCCGGTGGCGGAGAACGGCCCGCGTCGATGTGCGTTTTCACCGGTCAACGGCCCGCGAGGTCAGGAACATGCTCACGATCGTCGTGGCCGTTTTCGCGGTCGGTCCCTTACTCGCTGCCGTGGCGAAGAGCCCCTCGGGACCCTTGGCCATAGTGCGCGATGTCGTGCTCAACCCGGTGCCCACCCTCGAGCAGCTGCAGACCAGCTGTGGTTCCACGGTCGATGCAACCTGCCTGCTGCTCGCGCAGAACAATGCAGGTTTGGGAACTCTGACCCTTGGCTTCGCCGTGGTTCCGGCGTTGTTGCTGCTGGTCTGTGCCGAGGGGCTGCGGCGTGGCCACCGGTTGGCCGTATGGATAGCGATCGGCGTGCAGCTGCTGGTGGCCGGGTTATCCTTTAGCTACCTCTCGCTCTTTGCCCGGATTCCGCACAGCCCTTCGCAGCCGCACGGCAAGGCGTCCGCGTTCACCCTGCTCCACTCCACGATGCCAGGGGCAGGCTTCGACCACTTCCTGCCCGTCGCTCTGACTCCCTTGCTGGTCGCCGTCGTACTGTTTTTGTACCGGAGGAGGTTCACGGTGTTTACTGCACCATGGGTCTGGCGGCGTCTGCTGGCGCTGATAGTGCTGACCTGGCTGGTTCTCACCGGCGCCTACAGCGTCACCTGGATCGTCCATGGCGGGCTGGGACGACCGGGGGGAACGCGCTCCCTGCTGGCCGAGCTGGCGCGCCAATACCTTCCGCTGCCGGTTCCCGGACAGCTCGCGCAGGCGTTTGCCCGCCGGGATGAGCTGGAGGTCCTTTTATTCCACCTATGCGGACCGCTTTTCTGGTTGATCGTGCTGATCGGTGTTCTGACGGCTTTCCTGGTGCAGGGCCGGCGGCGGTTTCGCGGCGCCGACGACGTGGAACGGGCGAGGCGGCTGGTTCGGGCAGGCGGGGACTCGCTGTCCTGGATGGCCCTTTGGCCGAACAATCACTACTGGTTTACCGCCGATGGCAAGGCCGGTATCGCCTATCAGGAGCACGGTACCGTTGCGCTCACCGTGGCTGGGCCGTTCGGCGAACCGGACGCGCAGCACAAGGCCGTGGAAGAATTTTTGGGCTACTGCTCCGAACGGGCGCTCACGCCGTGTCTATACTCCGTAACGGGTGATTTCTGGCCGCACCTGCGCGCCGAAGGCTTTAGCCGCGCGCCGGTGGCGCAGGAGACGCGACTGCGGGTCCGCGAGCTCAGGTTCAAGGGCAAGGACTGGCAGAACGTCAGGACCGCTTTGAACAAGGCGGGCAAGCTGGGCATCAGCGTGATCTGGTCTGCCTACCGGGAGCTGCCCGCCAACCTGCGCCAGCAGGTCGTGGAGGTCTCCGAAGAATGGGCCGCCCGCAAACCAGTGCAGGAAATGGGCTTCACGCTCGGATCCCTTGAGGAGCTGATGGACGAGGACGTGCTCTGCGCCGTGGCCGTCGATTCTGCCGGCACGGTGCACGGCGTCACCAGCTGGCTGCCGGTATATTCCGACGGGGCAGTAGTCAGCTGGACGTTGGATTTCATGCGGCGGCGGACGAACGGTTTCTCCGGCGTGATGGACTTCCTCATTGCCTCCGCCGTGCTGAAACTGCGGGAGTCCGTGGAAATCATCTCGCTCTCCGGATCGCCGCTGGCTCCCGGGCAGGAGGGACCAAGCAGGACGGACACATACGGTTCGGACTCCAAAGACCCGGACTCCGCGGTCCCGGATTCCGGCGAACCCGATCTTCAGCGTGCGGACGTGGCACTGGCACGGTTACTCAATATAGTCGGCACGGCACTGGAGCCGGTGTACGGATTCCGCTCGCTGGCCCACTTCAAATCCCGCTTCCAGCCCGAATACCGGACTCTGTACATGTTCTATCCCGATCCGCTGACCCTGCCCGCCATCGGGCGGGCTCTGTCCTCGGCGTACCTGCCGGGGCTTTCCGTTCGTCAGACCGCAAGGTTGCTGCGGACGCTTGTTTCGTAAACGAGGCGACCCCCGGCACTGGCCGGAGGTCGCGTCGTTTTTTCCTTTAGAGTGCCGTTACGCCGGTGGCCTGTGGGCCTTTCGCTCCTTGGCCGACCTCAAACTGAACACGCTGGTTCTCCTCGAGGCTCTTGAATCCGCCGGACTGTATTTCAGAGTAGTGAACGAAGACATCACCGTCTGCATCATCGGGGGTGATAAAGCCGAAGCCCTTTTCTGCGTTGAACCACTTAACGGTTCCCTGTGCCATGTTTTCTCCTCAAAATGGAACTGTCAGCGCCGCACACTTCGTCCGGAGCCAGGGTCACTTGTGAGCATGAAAACACGTACACAAAGACTCCGACTAGCATGACACGGCTCACTTCGCGGGTCAACGGAATTACCGAAGATTTCGGATATCGTATTACTGGCTCAGTCAATTTTCCCGGGAATGCGTCATCTTCTGACACGAAATCCACGCGTCGGTGTGACAGCTCTGCAGGTAAGGAGAACGGGGACGGGGGTGTGACCTGACGTGCGTCAGGAGGCAGCGGATTCCCAGGCGCGCAGCCACGATCCCTGCCGGAGCACACTCGTGAGGTGCAGCCCACCGTCCACGATCACAGCGTCCGCCCGCAGCCCGCGGCGCAGGCCGCCGACCTCGTCGGAAAGACCAAGAACCGCGGCAGGAACGGCTGTTGCCGCCAGCACCGCGTCCTGCAGCGGGATTCCTGCCGCTGACGTCCTGCGCACCACATCCAGCAGCGTTGCCGTGCCGCCGGCAATCGAGCCCGTCGCGTCCAGCGTAGCTACACCGTCGGTCACCGTGACGGGTGAAGGCCCCAACATGTACCGGCCGTCGGAAAGTCCGGCGGCGGCCATTGAATCCGTCACCAACAGCACATTGCCCGCGCCCACCAGATCGAAGACCATCCGGACCGTCTGCGGATCAAGATGCGTATTGTCTGCGATCAGCTCGACGGCGGCTTGGCCGGCCTTGGCAGCCGGCAGACAGGCAGCCACGGGGCCGGGGGAGCGGTGATGCATCGGCGGCATGCCGTTGAAAAGGTGAGTCACGGTCGGCCGCCCTCCCGTCCCGTCAATCCCGGGCAAGGACAGTCCGTCACGGGCCTGCGCAAGCGACGCTGACGCCGTCGCCGTATCGCAGTCCGTATGTCCAAGCGAGGGAGTGATGCCGTGCGCTGTCATCAGGTCCACGAGTCCGGCAGCACCGGGAAGCTCAGGAGCATACGTCATGGTGATGATCTGGCCCTGGCCCGCCTCGATCAGCTCAGCCATCAGGCCCAGATCCGGCTCACGCAGCCACTTTGGATTCTGTGCCCCGCAACGGGCATGCGAGAGGAACGGACCCTCCAGATGGATCCCCGCCAGCAGGCCTTCGCGCGTCATGCTAACGTAAACGCCAATTCCCGCCAGCAGGTCCTCGCGCGAGGCGGTGACCATGCTGGCCAGCAGGGTGGTGGTGCCGCTGCGGTGCAGGAAATCCACTGCCCGTCGCGCGGACGCTTCCTCCCCACCGGGAAAGTCCCCCCCGTTTCCGCCATGATTGTGGATGTCCACCAGTCCGGGAAGGATAAACGAGCCGGCGGGGAGCTCAAGCCGCTCGACGTCGGCGGGCCTGCCAGAGTGCGCCCCACCGGGAGCCGCCGCGTCAAAGCCCGAGCTTTCAAAGCCCGGGCTGGCAAAACCCGAGGCCGCGCCGGCGTAGATAATCCTGTCGCCCTCGACGGCCAGCAATCCGTGGTCAATAACGGCCCCGTCGGTTATCAGCGTGCCGGTAATCAGCTTCCTGTCCGTGCTCGTGCCGTCAGGTCCCGGGGAAGCAATCGAAGTCATCCAATGAGTCTAGTCAGCGACTGCGCCCAGCCAACCACCGGTCTAGAAAAGCCGCGTTGACGTGTCATCCACCCCGCGCATGGCGTCGTAATCCAGCGTGAGGCACTCGATGCCGCGGTCAACGGCCAGCACCCTTGCCTGTGGCTTGATTTGCTGCGCGGCAAACACGCCGCGAACCGGCGCCAGCAGTGGGTCCCGGTTCAACAGCTCAAGGTAACGGGTCAGCTGCTCCACGCCGTCAATATCGCCCCGGCGCTTGAGTTCGACGGCGACGGTTCCGCCGGTTGCGTCCCGGGCCAGGATATCCACCGGTCCGATCGCAGTGAAATACTCGCGGCGGATCAGTGTGAAGCCATCGCCAAGGGTGTGGATTTGCTCGGCCAGCAGACGCTGCAGATCCGCTTCCACACCATCCTTGATCAGCCCCGGATCCACGCCCAGATCGTGGCTGCTGTCATGTAGCTGCTCATAGATGTTGATGATCAGCCGATCATCGGCCTTAGCCGACTGGACAATCCACTGTTCCTGCACACCCTCTTCGAGATCCGTCTCAGCTGGGGTCGTCTTCCGGACCGTGGCGGGCGGACTCATCCAGTTCAGCGGTTTATAGGAACCGCCGTCCGAATGGACCAGAACCGAACCATCGGCCTTGATCAGGAGCAGGCGGATGGCCAGCGGGAGATGAGCCTTAAGCCGGCCGACATAATCAACGGAGCAACGAGCTATAACTAAACGCACCCACAGAACTCTACCGCCCCATCCGTGGTCGATCGCGAAATGTGCCCGTACAGTCATACGATTTTGGCGTGCGGAGGGAGCAGCACGGCAGACCGGCGATGCCGTGGCTGCATGGATGACGCCGGGGCCAGGCCGGCGATGGCACGGCAGGGCTGCGCTGTTTCATCGAGAGCTTGACCGGTCGCCTCCGAACCCTGAAACGCCTGACGGGCGGTCTGCGACGGCAGCGGTTACGATGGCGTCCGGTACCGACGATCGGCTACTGGCGCGTGGAGAGCCGCTCAGTGGACCTCCACGTGCTCGTAGGCTCGGCATGGTGGACACAACCCGGCTGCTACGTCAGCTGTAAGCTGACCGAACCGGCCCAGGGTCTGCGGGGTCATTGGGTATTTGTGAGTCAGTCAGAAACAGGGCGCGATACGCTGCGTCTTGGCAGGGGTCCGGCGGCGGGGTTGTTCCTGGCCCCGTGCCGGAGGCTGCTGCGTGGTGGGTGAGCAGTGTTGGAAGCCGTGGTGGGTGGTGGTCCGGTGGTGGCGGCGGGTAGTACGTCCCGGCCGGTGAGGTCCATGCTGTCTGGCCGGTGTCGGTCATGGACGGGGTCCAGCCCCGCAGCCGTGGTCCGGGCCGGTCACCGACGCTGGTTTCCCCCTCAGGGGACGAACCATCACGGGCAGCGAAGGTGCCGGTGCGTTTGCCGTGCCGGTCTTTGCCGTCTTTGAGGTGT
>JBBSSN010000135.1:0-5972 GCA_038242035.1 Actinomycetales bacterium | reverse complement strand
TTGTAGCCTTGCGAGGGTGTCCGCCCGGTGCGGAGGGATTTTGTTGCCATGAAACCAGCGTAGCGGCGCCCACCGACACTGACCGTTGTGGGCGGTTGGCGGCATTGTTCACGAAACACCCTGAACTGTTCATCGGCCGTTCATTTGCCCCGGACCGTCCCGTTACCTGGGGTGCATAGCGTGAAGAGCGGTAAGGCACACCAGTGGCTCCTGCACTTTGGGGCCGATCTGCGATTCCCTGGAAGGGGCAACATTAAGTGAAGGCATTTCGCTTTGGGCAGGCTGCGGCAGTATTGACGGCCGGCGCTCTTGCACTGACGGCCTGCGGCGGCAATTCCAGCGCTGCCGGCACGTCCTCCGCCGACGCATCCGGGCCGGCATCGGCCGCGGCGGATTACAGTACCCTCTCCGGCACGATCACCGCCGGCGGTTCCAGCGCGCAGGCCAACGCCCAGGCCGCCTGGAGTGCGGGGTTCAAGGCGCAGGCCGCGAAGGTGACTATCAACTACGACAAATCGCAGGGATCCGGCGGCGGTGTCACCAACTTCACCTCCGGCTCGTACGATTTTGCAGGTTCCGACGCCTATCTCTCGGCGGATCAGGCCACGAAGGCGCAGGCCGTCTGCGGCACCGGCGGGGCGGTGAATCTTCCGGTCTATTTGGACGGGGTGGCGATTGTCTTCAACGTCAAGGGCGTGGACAAGCTGCAGCTTTCTGCCGGTACCCTGGCGAAGATCTTCACACAGCAGATCACGAGCTGGGACGATGCGTCCATCAAGGCCGACAATCCGGGTGCCACGCTGCCCTCCACGGCTATCACCACGGTGACACGATCGGACGGCTCCGGTACCACGCAGAACTTCAGCAACTACCTTCACCAGGTTGCTCCCGACGTCTGGACCACTCCGGCCAGCAATAAGTGGCCGGTAGCCGGTTCCTCGGCTCAGCAGGGCGGCTCGGGCGTGGTCAACACGGTCAAGGCCGGCGACGGCACCATCGGCTATGCGGACCACAGCGCCATCGGTGACCTGCCGGCTGCGGCCATCAAGGCAGGGGACAAGTACGTTTCGTTCAGCCAGGACGGCGTCACCAAGGCGATTACGACGGCGGTGACGCCGGCTAAGAGCACAGTGGCCGGCGATCTGGGCCAGGACATTGACTACACCAAGCTCACTTCCGGGGACGCCTACCCGATCCCGCTGATCTCTTACGACATCCTCTGCACCCAGTTCAAGGACGCGGCGCAGGCCAAGCTGGCCACGGCCTACATTGACTACATTGTCAGCGATCAGGGGCAGAAGATCGCAGCGAAGAACGCCGGCTCCGCGCCGCTGCCGATCGAGCTGGCTGACAAAATCCGGGCGACGCTGAAGACGGTTTCGTAGATGTGAGCAGCTCATTGACGACAGAAACCACAGACCCGGCCGTGCCGGGTAAGCCAATGCCCGATATGCCAATGCCGGATATGCCAATGCCCGATAAGCCACCGGCGGGCAAACCGAAGGCAGCCACCAGGGCCAGGCCCGCGGACCGGGTCTTCAAGTTCCTGAGCACCTCGGCGGCCGTTTCCATCATGGTGATTCTGGCCGGGGTGGCGCTCTTTCTGCTGGTCCGGGCGCTGCCGGCGATCACGGCGGGCTGGAGCACCAATCCGGAGCTCAAGTCCGGGGTCACCGGAGGCTTCGCCAGCTTCTGGGCGTACGTTTCTCCACTGGCGTTCGGGACGGTGTGGGCTTCGGTGATCGCGCTGCTGATGGCCACGCCGGTCGCGATCGGCATTGCGCTCTTCATTTCGCACTACAGCCCACGACGGATGGCGAACTTCCTCGGTTACATCATCGATCTGCTCGCCGCCGTACCGTCCGTGGTCTACGGACTCTGGGGCATTCTGGTGATGCGGCCTTTCCTGCTGCCGATGCAGGAATGGCTCAACGCCTACCTGGGCTGGATCCCGCTCTTCAGCGGGAAGGTCACCTCCACCGGCTCGAGCATTCTGACCGGTGCTGTGGTCCTGGCGGTGATGGTTTTGCCGATCATCACCGCCATCAGCCGCGAAATATTCCTGCAGACTCCCAAGCTCCATGAGGAGGCCGCGCTGGCACTGGGCGCGACACGCTGGGAAATGATCCAGCTGTCCGTGTTCCCGTACGCCCGCTCCGGCGTGGTGAGCGCTGTTTTACTGGGATTGGGAAGAGCGCTGGGTGAAACCATGGCCGTCGCGATGATCATATCGCCGGCCATTATCGCCTCTTTTCGAATCATTACCGAGGGTGAAAACCCGCAGACCATCGCGTCCAATATTGCGCTGAACTTCCCGATCGCCACCGGGATGCAGCGTGACGCGTTGAT
Organism: Actinomycetales bacterium; assembly: GCA_038242035.1. GTDB lineage: Bacteria > Actinomycetota > Actinomycetes > Actinomycetales > Micrococcaceae > Arthrobacter_M. The sequence goes on along the minus strand of JBBSSN010000135.1, from coordinate 3,623 downwards.
TGGCACCGGACTGGTGCTGTTTGTGATCTCGCTTGCCGTTAACCTGTTGGCCCGGCTGATTGTGAATGTTAAGCCGCGCAAGAAGCCACCGAAGAAGAAAGTGCTAACGGGCGACGGCGGACGGTCACCTGCCGAGGCTGCCGTCGGGGCCGCTATGGTGGCGGCCGTGGGTGCCGGCGCGGACAGGGACCGCACTAGCGAAGGAGAGTTGTTATGACGGCTGCAGCCAACACGCTCCGGCATCCTGCCGTCCGAAACCGCCTGACGACGCGGCAGTTACCCAAACGGGCCGGTCTTTACACCCTGATCGGTGCGTTCATCCTTGCCGCAGCGGTGCAGGGGCTGACGGGCTTTAACTGGTTTGGACTGCTGGCCTTTACCTGTGTGTTCTACCTGCCGGCCATCTACCTCCTGTCCCTGGTCAAGGAGAACCGACGCAGGGCGATGGACCGTTTGATCCGCGCGCTGGTGACGGTGGCGTTCGGGCTGGCTCTTGCGCCGCTGATCTCCACGCTCTGGACGGTCGTCAGCAAGGGCATGGGAATCCTGAACTGGGAGTTCATCAGCACCACCGGGGGAGCGGCCCGGATCAATCCGGATACTCTGGAGCTCGTCTCCTCCTCCGGCGCACTGCAGGCGATCGTCGGAACGCTACAGATCACCGGACTGGCCACACTGTTCTCGGTGCCGATCGGCCTGTTGGCGGCCATCTACCTGGTGGAATATGCCCAGCCCGCATTCTGGCTGCGCCGCACGGTCAATTTCCTCGTCGACGTCATGACGGGCATCCCTTCCATCGTCGCCGGTCTGTTCGCATTTTCGCTTTTCACCCTGCTGCTCGGACCGAAAGCGTTCAGCGGCCTTTCTGCCGCCGTCGCCCTTTCGGTCCTGATGATCCCGACCGTCGTGCGCGCCTGCGAGGAGATGCTCCGCCTTGTTCCCGCCGACCTGCGCGAAGCGTCCTATGCGCTCGGCGTGACCAAGTACGTCACCATTGTGCGCATTGTGATTCCGACGGCGATCGCCGGCATCGCGACCGGCGTCACGCTCGCTATTGCCCGCGTGATCGGGGAAACCGCCCCGATCTTCATGGCGGCCAGCTTCACCGATTCGTTCAACGCGAACCCGCTCTCCGGGCCCATGCAGACGCTTCCGGTGATGGCGTATACCGGCTATAAATTCCCCGGCCAGGACATCGATCTATCCAACAATCAGGCGTGGGGTGCGGCGCTGCTGCTGGTGCTGCTGGTCATTGTACTGAACCTGGTTGCCCGAATCATCGCCATGATCTTCGCCCCCAAGACCTCCCGTTAGAAGGAACCACATGTCCAAGAGCAACGGTGTCGGCAAGAGCATCAGTGTTGGCAAGAGCATCAGTGTCAAAGACCTCAATGTCTACTACGGCGGGTTCCTGGCCGTCCACGACGTCAGCATCGACATTGCCCCGAGATCGGTGACGGCCTTTATCGGGCCCTCCGGCTGCGGCAAGTCCACCCTGCTGCGCACGCTGAACCGGATGCATGAGGTGCTTCCGGGCGCCCATGTCACCGGAGAGGTGTTGGTGGATGGGGACGATCTGTACGGCGCGGGGGTTGACCCGGTGACGGTGCGCCGGCAGATCGGGATGGTTTTTCAACGGCCCAACCCGTTCCCGACCATGTCCATTAAGGAGAACGTGCTGGCGGGGGTCCGGCTCAATAACCGGCGCATTTCCCGCTCAGCCGCCGACGAGTTGGTGGAAACGTCGCTGCGCAGCGCGAATCTGTGGAACGAGGTCAAGGACCGGCTGGATAAGCCCGGCCAGGGGCTCTCCGGCGGCCAGCAGCAGCGACTGTGCATTGCCCGCGCCATCGCTGTGGAGCCGCAGGTGCTGCTGATGGATGAGCCCTGCTCGGCGCTGGATCCGATCTCCACGCTGGCGGTGGAGGATTTGATTAACGAGCTCAAGGACAGCTACACGGTAGTGATTGTGACCCACAATATGCAGCAGGCCGCCCGTGTTTCGGACAATACGGCGTTTTTCAATATTGCCGGCACGGGGAAGCCGGGGAAGCTGATCGAATACGCCCAGACCGCCACCATCTTCAACAACCCCGCGCAGAAATCCACCGAGGATTACGTTTCGGGCCGATTCGGGTAGGTCCGCGTACCGTTCTGCGCACCGTTGCGGGCCGGGCGTGCGCAGGAGATACTCCTGCGCAGCGGAAGGGCCCAAGTCTGCGCAGCTTTTGCCGCAGTCTAGAGCAGCGCGGAGACGGCGAGGAAAAAGATCCCGCCCAGTACTGCCGCGGCGAGCGGGGTGGCCACCCACGCGGTGAGAATCCGCAGCCAGAGCCGGCCGTTGGTCACCGAGAACCGCTGGTTGCGGCCTGCCCCAATGATCGCTGATGTCACGGTGTGGGTGGTGGACAGCGGCAGGTGAAGACCGATCGCACCGACAAAAAGCAGCACGGCGCTGACTAGTTGGGCCACCAGGGCGCGCATCGGATCGATCCGCGTCAGCCGGCTGCCCAGAGTATGCGAAATTCGCCAGCCCCCGGCCAGCGTCCCGGCCGCGAGCAGAACTGCGGAAAATGCCAGCACCCACACCGGAACGGTGCCGGTTCCACCGAGTCCGGCGGCCGCCAGCGCAAACAGCAGGACCGTCGTCGTCCGCTGTCCGTCCTGCAGGCCATGACCGAAGGCGACGGCGGCAGTCGCGACAGCCTGCACCCGTCGGACACGGGTGTTGACGAGACTTGGTTGGGTGTGCCGCGACGCCCAGACGGCCGGGTAGACCATCACAAAGGACAGGGCGAAGGCAATCACGGGGGAGAGCAGCAGCGGCAGGACCACCAGCGTCAGTATCGTGACGTCCAGCCCCTGCAGCGGCTCCCGGCCGACCATGACCGAGGCAACAGATGCGCCGCCCAGACCGCCGATCAGCGCGTGCGTGGACGACGAGGGGTAGCCGCGGCGCCACTGGTAGATTCCCCACACGCAGGCCGCGGCCAGCCCCGCCAGCAACAGCCCCAGGCCCTCACGGCCCGGCGGAACCCGAAAGAGCCGCCCGCCAAGCGCCACCGCGAAGGCGCCGCTGAGCAGCGCTCCGATGAGATTGAAAAAGGCCGCCAGCACGACGGCGATGCTCGGCGTCAGCGACCGCGTGCGGACGGCGACGGCGACGGCGGAGGAAACGTCGCGGAAGCCGTTCAGAAAGGCAAAAACGGCGGCAAGAATCAGCACTGCCAGCAGGAATGCTGTGATCAAGCTACGATTCCTTGACGATGATGCTGCCCACCGCGGTGGCGACTTGGCGCATGTCCTTGGTGACGTTGACCAGTTGGTCGGCCACGTCGCGGTACCGAACGTAGGCTGCGGTCTTGTAATCGCGGAGCAGTTCACTGACGAAGACCCGGTGCGTGTGCTCGGCACGCCTGGCGAGTCGCAGGACCTGGATCCAGTAGTCCTCAAGCTCCTCCAGATTATCCATCCGGCGCATTGCGTCGGCAGTGAGCTCGGCCTGCCGGGCAATCACCTCCAGCTGGTCGGAGGCCCGCGCGGGAATACGCTCCAGCTTGTTCAGCGAGATTAGCTCCGCCGCTCCCGTGAGCTTTTCATTTGCCTCATTGAGGAAACGGGCC
>JBBSSN010000134.1:0-5974 GCA_038242035.1 Actinomycetales bacterium | reverse complement strand
GGCGCGACGGCGGCGTCCCCGAGTCGTGCGGTCAGCGCATCGTCCTCGAAAAGTTCGCCGACGTAGGGCCAGAGCAGTCTCATTCCGGCCAGCAGACGGCCGCGGGATTCATCTGTCCCCAAGGCCAGCCGCAGGACCCACTGCGCGCTGTGGTCACGGTGGTAATCCACTTCCTTGACCGCCTTGGCAGCGATCGCGGCGAGCGTGGCATCCGTGGAGGCGGTCAGTCGCCGGTACAGCTCGTACTGGTAATAGGAGACGATGAACTGCCGGACGATGGTGACGGCGAAGTCACCGTTGGGCTGCTCAAAGAGATGCGCCGACCGGAATTCCGGCTCCCGTCGGAAGTAGGCAAGCTCGTCCTCGGTCTTTCCCCATGCCGCACCGGCGTAGGTCAGGAAGGAGCGGGCATGCCCCAGCAGATCGAGGGCAATGTTGCCCAATGCGACATCTTCTTCCAGCTCGGGCGCACGCGAGATCCAGTGGCCCAGCCGCTGGGCCAGGATCAGGGCGTCGTCTCCGAGCCAGAGGGCGTATTCGCCCACGTCTTCGCTGGGCTTCACTTCGCCGCGCTGCACTTCCAGGGCAATGTCTTCCGGGCGCAGAGCATTGCCGGGGGTAATGCGGGTGGCGCTTGATTCGCTCACAGGTGCTTCACGCCTTCACTCTTGACGTAATACGTGGCGTGGCGGTAGTCCTTGCCCTGCGGGGATTCGAAGAAGGAACCCTTCGAATCCGGATCGCTGGCCGCAATCGCCTCCGCGGGAACCACCCAGATGGAGACGCCCTCATTACGCCGGGTATAGAGATCCCGCGCATTGCGAAGGGCCATCGCCGCATCCGGTGCGTGCAGGGATCCGGCGTGCACATGGGAAAGACCGCGGCTGGAACGGACAAAGACTTCCCACAGCGGCCAGCCGGTGGATGGGCCCACGCCGGTGAGGGACCCGGCCTGAGCCTGCGAAGGTTGGGAGCCGGTGGATGGGCCCACGCCGGTGAGGGACCCGGCCTGAGCCTGCGAAGGTTGGGAGCCGGTGGGGATCACGCTGCGACCTCACTCTTCGCTGCCATTTTCGCCGCGTACGCCGTCGCTGCCTCGCGGACCCAAGCGCCGTCGTCGTGCGCCTGGCGCCGGCGCTCCATCCGCTGCGCGTTGCACGGTCCCCGGCCGGCCAGGACTTCCTTGAACTCCTCCCAGTCCAGCGGACCGTGCTCCCACTTCTTCGTATCCTCATTGAAGCGGACCTCGGGATCCGGCAGGGAGAGTCCCAGCACCTTGACCTGCTCGGCCATCATCCCGACAAACCGGGACCGCAGCTCGTCGTTGCTGAATCGCTTGATGTTCCAGGCCATGGACTGCTTCGAATTAGGCGAATCATCATCCGGGGGCCCGAACATCATCAGGGACGGCGCGTACCAGCGGTTAACGGCGTCCTGCGCCAGCTGCTTCTGCGCGGGAGATCCGTTGGAGAGCTCCAGAAGGATCTCGAAGCCCTGGCGCTGGTGGAAGGATTCTTCCTTGCAGACCCGGACCATCGCCCGTCCGTACGGACCAAAAGACGCACGGCAGAGCGGCACCTGATTGCAGATCGCTGCGCCGTCGACCATCCAGCCGATGGCACCCATGTCCGCCCAGGTCACCGTGGGGTAGTTGAAGATGCTCGAATAGCGGGCCTTGCCGGCCACCAGCTGGCCCGTCATCTCGTCGCGGGAGGTGCCGAGCGTCTCCGCCGCGGAATAGAGATACAGCCCGTGGCCTGCCTCGTCCTGCACCTTGGCCATCAGGATGGCCTTGCGTTTGAGGCTCGGAGCGCGGCTGATCCAGTTTGCCTCCGGCTGCATGCCGATAATTTCGGAGTGCGCGTGCTGGGAGATCTGGCGGACGAGAGTACGCCGGTAGGCATCCGGCATCCAGTCGCGCGGTTCGATCCGCGAGTCCTCCGCCATGACATGGTCAAAATAGGCCTGACCGGCGTCCGCGTCCAGCTGGGATTGCGGCTGCGAAGGGACAACGGACCCGACTGCCTGCAGATTCTGCGCCATGATTGCTCCTCAAGGAATTACCGACCGTTCGTTCAGGATATCGGGACAGCCTGATATGAGTCAACCACCGGTGCGCAAACGATACCCCCTGCCCGGCCCTCGGATTGCAGTGTGCAGTACAGTCGGCATTACAGGCCTATGACCACATCGGAGGGGATGGCCGTGCTGCCAACGCTTTCAATCTTTCGGGCCGCCGGCCCATTCCGTGCAGGGTGCGCACCCGGAACCGTCTGCCGGGGCCGCGCATAATGTCCCGATCCGGCAATGGCCGTCTGCGGGTATCCCTTGATGCGCTGGCGTCCTTGCTGTGGCCGCTGCCTGCCTTGGCCGTCGTCGTCGCGCTGGCTGCGGGAATCGTGCTGCCGCTGGTGGATGTCGCCGTCATCGGTGATCTGCCGCCGGCTCTGACTCGATATCTATTCAGCGGGGGCCCGGCGGCGGCACGCTCGGTGCTGGAAGCCATCGCCAGCTCACTGGTTACGGTAACGTCTCTGACCTTTTCGCTGACCGTCATCACACTGCAGCTGGCCAGCAGCCAATTTTCACCACGGCTGCTGCGCAACTTCACCGCCGACCCCACGGTCCACGCCGTCCTGACGCTTTTTCTGGGCACTTTTACCTTCGCGCTGACCGTACTGCGGACCGTGCGCTCAGGCAGCGGCCACCAGGGCGACTTCGTACCCCAGATTTCTGTTTCCCTGGCGTTCATTCTGGAGATTGCCAGCATCATGGGGCTGGTATATTTCCTGGCCCATCTGACCCGGGAGATCCGCGTGGACACTGTCATGGCCAATGTGCACCGCGAGACGACCGCTACCATCAGCAGGCTCTTCCCCGACCGCGCCGACGACGCCAGGAACGACGGGAACGGCGACGCGGGCGGGAACGACGACGGCGACGACGCGGGCGGAGCGCGCGACGGCGGCAGGGAGTCCACAGGTGACGGCGGGAGCGCAGGTGACCGCGGGCACCCGCGGCCGGTGCCGGAATCGCAGACGGCCATCCTGATTGAGGCAGTGACATCGGGCTTTTTGCTTAGCATCGATCCGAACGACCTACAGGAAGCAGCCGAGGCGAACAACGCCGTCATCCGCATTGATCGTGAACCCGGAAGTTCCATCGTCCACGGAACGCCGCTGGCAACGGCGTGGCCGGTCGTGTCGAATCAGCCGTTGACGGAGCAGAACGCCGACGAACTCCGCAGGGCTGTTTCGAGTGCGGCCACCATTGGTTTTGAGCGCACCATCGTCCAGGACGTCAGCTTCGGCCTGCGCCAGCTGACCGATGTCGCCGCACGGGCACTCTCCCCCGGCGTCAACGACCCGACCACCGCCGTCCATGTGCTCGGCCATCTTTCCGCCATCCTGTGCGACCTTGCCGGCCGGAAGCTGGGCCCGCGCACCTTGGCGGACGGCACCGGCCAGATCCGGGTCATTGTGGCCCGGCCAGGATTTGCTTCCTTGTTGGACTTGGCCATCGGCCAGCCCCGCCGGTACGGCATCGCAGATCCCGTGGTGGCTGCCCGGATCATCGAGCTGCTCAAGGAGGTGGCCTGGTGCAGCTCAACACCCTCGCTTAGAGCTGTCCTGACGGATCATCTGACCCGGGTGGAACAGCAGATGCAGGAGCAGACATATGTTCCGGCGGACCGCGATCACCTGCAGGCCTTGGTCCGGGGCGTGCGTGCCGCGCTGCAGGGGGTGTGGACGGAGGAGGCGTTTCCAGGTGACCAGCAACCAGGGTGACCAGCAGCCGGGTACTGGACCGGGTCGTCCCGTTCACAACGTGGCCGGTCGGCCCACCTCGCTAGAGTGGCATCCATGACGAAAACAACCGCCGCTGCCCCGCCCGTCGCGAAAAAGATCCCCAGCACCCGAACCCACCACGGGGACGCTTTCACCGACAACTACGAATGGCTCCGCGACAAGGACAATCCGGAGGTCAAGGCTCATCTGCAGGCGGAACAGGCCTACACGGATGAGGTTACCGGGGGTCAGGAACCACTGCGGCAGGCGATTTTCAACGAAATCAAGAACCGCACGCAGGAAACCGATCTCTCCGTGCCCACCCGCAAGGACGGCTGGTGGTACTACACCCGGACCGAAGAGGGCAAGGCCTACGGCGTGCACTGCCGGGTGCAGGCTGCGGACACCGGGAACAGTGTTCAGGACTGGACGCCGCCGCTGATTGAGCCGGGCCAGCCGGTGCCGGGTGAGCAGATCCTGCTGGACGGCAACGCGGAGGCGGAGGGAAAACCCTTCTTTTCACTCGGCGGTGCCACCGTCACCAAAGACGGCAAGCTCTACGCGTATGCCCAGGACAACTCCGGGGATGAGCTGTTCACCGTGCGGATCAGGGATTTGCACAATGGCACGCTCCTCGAAGACGTGATCGAAAATGTGTTCTACGGGCTGGTCTTCGCCCCCGACGGCAGCCGGCTTTTCTATCTGCTGGCCGACGAATCCTGGCGCCCGTATCAGGTGAAATCTCATGTGCTGGGCACGCCGGTCTCCACCGATGAGGTCCTCTATCAGGAGGATGATGTGGCGATGTGGACGGGCTTTGAGCTCTCCGCCGACCACCGCGCCCTGGTCATCAGCATCGGCTGCTCGGAGTTCAGCGAGACCCGGTACCTGCGGCTCGATGCCCCCGAAGCCGGTCTGCAGATGGTGATTCCCCGGATGGAAAAGATCCTCTATGACGCGGAGCCTTTCCTGCTGGACGGCGTGGAAAAGATCCTGCTCACGCACAATAAGGACGCGGTGAACTCGATGGTTTCACTGCTGGATACGGCGCAGCTGGGCACGCCGGTTGCGGGTCAGCGGTGGGCAACGGTGCTGGAGCACGACGACGGCGTCAGGGTCAACGGCGCGACGGTCACCGCCACGCATCTGGTCGTGTCCATCCGGTCGGACACGATCGAACGGGTGCAGGTGATTGAACTGCCCGGTCTGGGCACCGCTGGCCAGGCGGATGCGGTGGAACCGGCCTTCGACGAGGAGCTGTACACCACCAACATGGGCGGATCCGACTACGAAGCTCCGGTCATCCGTCTGGGCTACACCTCGTATTTGACGCCGCCACGGATCTACGACTTCGTCCTGCCGCTGACCACGACCGGTGCCGGCGACCCCGGCAACTCCGGCGAGCTCCTGCTGCGCAAGGAATCCCCCGTGCTGGGCGGTTACAGCGCCGGCGACTACATCGCCGAGCGGGAATGGGCCCAGGCAACGGACGGCACGCAGGTTCCGCTATCCGTGATCCGCCGCGCGGACCTGCCCAGGGACGGCTCGCAGGCGGGCGTGGTTTACGGTTACGGGTCCTACGAAGTCAGCATGGACCCGGCCTTTTCGATTGCCCGGCTCTCGCTGCTGGACCGCGGAATCGTGTTTGTGATTGCCCATATCCGCGGTGGCGGCGAAATGGGACGGCATTGGTATGAGCAGGGCAAAAAGACCGCGAAGAAAAACACCTTTACGGATTTCATTGCCGCGACGGACTGGCTGGCGGCTTCGGGCTGGGTTGACCGGACGCGGATTGCCGCCCTGGGCGGATCCGCCGGCGGCCTGCTGATGGGAGCGGTAGCCAACCTGGCCCCCGAAAAGTATGCCGCAGTCGTCGCCCAGGTTCCTTTTGTGGATGCGCTGACCACCATCCTGGACCCGGAGCTGCCGCTGTCCGCGCTGGAGTGGGAGGAATGGGGAAATCCGATCACGGACGCCGAGGTCTACCACTACATGAAGGATTACACGCCGTACGAGAATATCCGGCCGGTCGAATATCCGCGGATCGCCGCGGTGACCAGTTTTAATGACACACGCGTGCTCTATGTGGAGCCGGCCAAATGGGTGCAGGCCCTGCGGGAAATCAGCGCCGGCAGCGAACCGATTGTGCTGAAAATTGAAATGGACGGCGGCCACGGTGGTGCCTC
>JBBSSN010000133.1:0-5975 GCA_038242035.1 Actinomycetales bacterium | reverse complement strand
GGATTGGTCCGGCGTGAACGATAACTGGCGTTCGATTGGCGGGTTCTTCCCGAACGGGGCTCATCTCTCGGCGGTGGCCCGGACGGCGAATAACCTGGATGTGTTTGTCTGCGGCAATGACGGCAGGGTCTATACGTCCTGGTGGTATGCGGGTGCGGATTGGTCCGGTGTGAACGACAACTGGCGTTCGATTGGCGGGTTCTTCCCCAATGGTGCGCCGGTTGCAGCGGTTTCGCGGACGCCGAATAACCTGGATCTGTTCGTCTGCGGCAATGACGGCAGGGTCTATACGTCCTGGTGGTATGCGGGTGCCGATTGGTCCGGCGTGAACGACAACTGGCGTTCTATTGGCGGGTTCTTCCCCAACGGGGCTCCGCTGTCGGCGGTGGCCAGAACCGGCAATAACCTGGATGTGTTTGTCTGTGGGAATGACGGACGTGTCTACACCTCGTGGTGGAGCGGGTAATCCGGGGCGGCATCCGCTTTCTACCGCCGGTGCCCGGACGGCTTACCTGAGGGGGGCACCGGATATCGTCAGCCCTGCCTGACCAGCTGGAACTGCTCGACCAGGCGGCCCATCCGCAGCAGCAGTTCCTCGCCGGCCATGATGCCCCGGGCATTGGTGACCGTGAGATTGGCACTGCGGTAGCCGCCGTCGTCCAGCTCGCCGTGGGCCGGCCGCAAGGCGATGCTGGCCTCCGCCAGCATCTGCCGGTCCAGCAGCGAGTCACCGGCGGCAATCACGGTGCCCGCGCCGGTGCGCCGCTGCACCTCCGCCACGGCGCTGCTCTTCGTCACCGGCTGCGGCACGCAGTAGAGCTTGCGGCCCTGCAGCGACACCGTCCAGCCCAGCGCCAGGCACTGCTGCTCCAGCCCGGCGACGAAATCCTCGGGCATGGCCTCGCGGTCAACAATTGCGTAGACGAACAGGTCCTCGGCATGGCGGAGTTTGAGGATCCACGGGGAAAACGCGGGATCAGCCAGCAGGGCCTGAACCGTCTGCAGCGGCGCGCAATGAGCTGCGGTGCGGCGGGTGATGGACGCATGCCAGTGTGCATCCGGTTCGCCGTGATGAAGCAAAACGCCGCCGTTGGTGGTCACGGCATACTCCGGCTCCGGCCCGGGCAGCCGGACGCGCCGGTACTGGGCGGCGGTCCGCGTGGTCACCGGGACCACTGTCGCCGCCGCTTTGAGCGCCAGCAGCAGCGTTTCGGCGGTGCGGGTCATGAAGGAGATCGGGATGCCCTGGTACAGCTCGACGACGACGATCGGCGGGGCCTGCTCGTCCGGCACGTCCAGCCAAAAGGCCTTGGGCGAGTAGATCAGTGTGCGGTCAAGGTCGCAGGCCAGGAGCACCGGCACAGGGCCGCCGGCCGCGGGTCCGCCAGCCGCGGGTCCGCCGGTCACAGGGTGGCCGTAACCGCGCGGCCGTCGGCACCGGTGGCACCCTTCGTGAACAGCGGGTGGATCAGGCCCACACAGCTGTAGGCAAGGTCCGGGACTTCCACCACCGGTACGCCGCGCTGTTCGGCCAGCAGCAGCACGTGTGCCACCTCGGCTCTGGCCTCGGGCCGGATCAATACTTTCCACGGCACCCGGCGCAGCAGTACGCGCGTGGTCTCGCCGACACCCGGCTTCACCAGATTGACGTTATGGATGCCGTAGTCCCGGCTGATGTTTTCAACCGCTTTCCAGCCGGCCCAGCTGGGCGCCCGATCCTGCGATGGTTGGGCAGCGGCGGGCTTCGTACCGCGGTCCACGGCGGCCAGGACATCGCCGAAGTGGCCGCACACAGTAGCCAGGAACTGCCCCGAGACGTCGCTGCCGCGCAGACCGGTGTAGAACTTTGCGCCGTGGAAATCTCCCGGGCCGATCAGCCGGCGGTTGAACACGGTGCGGGAGACGAGACCGGAGACGGTTGAATTCAGGCAGGCCGAGGGAATGAGGTAGTCCTCGCGCGTGCCGTACAGGCCGACGCAGTGTCCCGGGTCCGCCAGCACGGCGAGGTCGTCCTTGAAGGTAACGCCGTCCGTCTGCTCAAAGCGCAAGAGGGCGATGGAGAGCTCGCGGGCAATCGCGCCCTTCCCGGTCCATCCGTCAACGAAGATAATCCGGGCCGGGTCATAATGTGCGGCCAAGTAGCGCAGGGCGTTTTCGTCAGCACCCACGCCGCGCACGATGCTCATCGTGTAGTGCGGCACCTCGATGCCCCGGATTTCCCGGGCCCAGCGCCGCATCAGGATTCCCACCGGTGTACCGGCGCGGGCCAGCGACACCAGGACGGGTTGTTGTTCCCGCGCGGCCAGCAGCAGATCCGTCACGGTGCCCACCGCCTCCGCGATCCGCCGGCCCGACCGCTGCAGGGCGTCGCGGTAGAGCTGCTGATATTCGGCGCTCGGGGTGTACTCAACCGGCAGGGATTCGGCATAATTTGCTGCCCCGCTCTGGATGGCCTGCTCCCGTTCGCCGGTGGGCGCTTCGAGCCTGGCATCACCGAGGTCAGTCAGCAGCCAGCGGACGTCCTCGGCCGGGTAGGAGCCAAAGTCCGGCCCGGTGAGCGGGACGGGCAGCTCCAGCTGGCCGGCCGGATCAGTTGTGCGGCGCATGGGGTCCTTGTCTGAAATTGCTGGCCGCGGCGGCGGGAGATGCGGCAGGAAGGAGCACGACGACGACGTCACGGCAGAGAGCGGACAGCGCCTCGGTGATGCTCCCGGCTCCGGAAAGCACGGCCGGATCGGTCCCGGGCTCGGGCATCACGATGATGGTACCGAAGCGGTGTCCATCCCGGGACAGGTTGTAGGCAAACCGGGCGCCGGGGCCATCTTCGGTCAGGTCATGGCTGCTGAAGCCGATGGAGCTGGCGATGGCGTAGTCCGGCCGGTCCAGCGCCACGATCGGTGAGCGGGTTGTGGTGGAGAATTTCACCGGGAAATGCGCATCAAGCGCGTCCGCCACCGTCAGTGGCAGCGAAATGAACTCCTCGGTGCCCAAGACCAAAATCCGATCCTCCAGCCACGTCTGAGGGTCCTTGTGCGCTGCGGTTTCCGCCAGGGCGATCTCCGCTACGTGGGCGCGCTGAATGATTCCGGCGCGCTGCATAATTCCGGCGCGCTGCGCAATGTCGGCACGGAGACGCGCCGCAATCGCCGCCGTGGCCAGCGAGGGGATGCTGGCCGCGGCGGGCCGGTGATTGCCGAACCTGTCGCTGCGGATGGGATCGATTTCGTTCGTGCCGATCCTTAAGAAGTTGACGGAGCCCAGGAGCGCGGCCGTGTCCTGCCGGGTAGCCGGGGCCGGCAGGGCGGCGATGAATTCCTGGGAGCGGGCCAGAATGTCCGCACTGAGGCTGATCCGCCCGCTGCTCAATGCGACCACCCGAATCGTCGCGCCAAGCACGGCTGACAGCTCGTCGAAGCGCCCGCGGTCCCCGGCTGCGCGCAGATCCACCAACACTGCGACAATATATTCCCTTTGTGGCATGAGCCCGTGCAGTTCGCGGATCGTGTTGATGATCGTCGAGCCCGTGCTGAGCTCGTCGTCGACCAGGACAACGGTGCCGCCAGGTCTCAGCCACTGATCATCGGTGGGCAGCAGCCGGTGCGAGGTCGCGTGCGAATGGCCTTCCTCGAAGGCCGCGACGGGCCGGGATCCAGCGGCCAAGTGCCGCGTGGAGTGGATGTAGTAGGAACCGATGCTCTCCGCGACCAGTCGGCCCAGACCGGTCGCCGTTTCGGCGTATCCAATCGTGACCACGTCCGGATGGTTCGTCGCCAGCACCGTGAGGGCTTCGCGCAGTTCCCGCAGCGCCGGCTTTTCCAGCAGCGGGCCAGCCGCGCCGTCGTCGGCCTTCTTGCCGGCCATCGTGCCGGCGGGGTTGTCGCCTGCGGTGGGTATTTCGTCGTCCGCGGACCGCAGTATGGCCGTCAGTGCCTGCGCAGCATTTTGCAGTGCCGGGCCGTTCTCCGGCAGGCCCGCGAGGCGCTGCGCCACAATCGCCCCGAGTAGCATGCCGGCCGTGATGGCCAGGGAAGGAACGGTGGGCACATGCTTGGCCAGGACCCGGGATACCAGCAGATGAGCACGCTTCGGATTCCGGCGCAGGGCAAGTCCCACCAGATCCTTCACCTCCATCAGGCTCTCGCCGGCGGACTCAATCCGGACGCCAAGCTCCTGCTGCACGCAATCGCCCGTCCAGAGACGCGTCAATTCATCCCCGCTTCCAGGAAGTCGACGAAGGTGACGTCCGGGGCGGCGACGCCAAAGGCCGCTGCGCGAAGCAGGGTCTGCCGAGCCCACCCCTGATGCGGCTTCATCTCGTTCATCTTGTTACCGTACGGCGAGGCAGCTGCACCGCCGCCACTGTTACCGGCGATCTCACCGGCATCCAGGAACTCTTCGTGACTGATCACGGAGAGCGCATGCACCAACGGAATGTGGCTGGGGTGGATCACCGTTTTCCCCAGCAGCCCGTTGGCGTGATCCAAGGAGATCTCGCGCATCAGCCCGTCCAGATTGGCAAGTAGGATCCGCTGCCGCAACGCGATATCATCGGACTCCGCGAATGGAGTGGCCCGCAGCAGCGGCCGCAGCAGCCTTTCGGTGTTGGCATAGTGTTCCCAGACCGGGCCGGAGATAACAAAGCCGTCTGCACTGCGGCCCAGGACGTTGACAATATCGCCGATCACCGAGGCCACTACGGTGACGTCGTAAATCGTCAGGTCGCGGGACCTGCGCAGGCCGAAGGTGCTGGACATGTCCGTCGCGCCTATCCGGACCGCCAGGATGTCCTCCCGGTGTGCCTGCAGCACGGAGCTGATATTCGCCAACGCGGCCGATCGCGTTTCGCGGTGAATCATGATGGGCGATTCCAGGATCGGCATGATCCGCAATCGGCGGCTACCGCGGGATCGGTGGTCTGCTTGCTCCGGAGCCACGCCCGAGGCGTCCTCCTGGACCGCCGTGTGGATAGCCTGAACGGTCTGCAGGGCATCGAGGAAGAGTTGCGCGCGGCCCGTCTCATTCTCAAATTTCGGAATGACAAACCCGGCGAGAAGATCCAAGGATGCGCCGCAGCGTTGGGCCAGGCGGACCATCTGTTCGGGAGTGCGGACGCGGATAAAGAGCATTAGGCGACTGTCGGTGTCGAGGGATTGGGCGGTGCCGGATGGGACGGTGCCGGATGGGACGGTGCCGGATGGGGCGGTGCCGCCGTCGGCCGAGGGACCGGCGGCTTCCTGCCGCAGCAGCTCCAACGTCCGCACAACATTGTCCTCGGCCGCTTCCACGGCGCTGTCCGCGATGGAATCCTCCAGGCACAGCACCATGCTCAGGCAGCCGCGGGAGGATTGTTTGATGATATCGGCGGCGAGTTGCGGCCTGTCCGCGGGCGAATACAGCGTGGCACCCAAGGCCACGGCCAGGAGTTCCGGATCGGACTCGAGCGTCAGCGACTGCGGACGGGCATGGAAAAGCCGGGAGGTCTGCTGCTCTGTGAGGAAGTCAAAGTGACGCATAGGCGGTTATCGGCCCCGGTTCCCTTGGACGGTGACTTTGCGGGTCATGCTGAAGCCGAACTCCGCCCAAATGTCTTGGTCGGTCATCCCCGCAGGGACCGGCTCGGCACGCAGTTCGATCAGGTTATCCACCCGAAGCAACGCGAGGATGAACATGGTGTTGCCATTCGGGGGCGGAAGCGTCGCGGCAGCGCCGTCGAAGATGTGCATCCCCAAAGGTTCCGGACCGCGCCCGATGAAAAGAGCCCGGCGCAGCTCCCGCAGATGCCGCAGGGGCACCAGGGCTTCCCCCTCGAGGTAGGCCGCCAACGGGCGATTGCCGGCGGTCTCTACGGGAGTGCCGGCAAAGTTCCCGTCCCGGGTCAGCGCTCCGGTGATATGCGCCCCCGTGCCATGGCCGGCAGCCTCCCAGGCAATGGCCGTCGTACCGGTGACGATGAGCGTGCCGATTCCGGACTGCCG
>JBBSSN010000132.1:0-6000 GCA_038242035.1 Actinomycetales bacterium | reverse complement strand
CCGTAGGAGACCTGCTGAACTACTTCCCACGGCGATACCTCAACCGCGGCGAGCTGACCCCGATCGACAAGATTCCGGTGAATGAGGACGTCACGATCATGGCCCGGGTCCTGTCGGTGACGACACGTAGAATGCGCGAGCGTAAAGGCTCCATTACGGATGTGGTGGTTACCGACGACACGGGCGCGCTGGCTGGATTGAAAATCAGCTTCTTCAACGGTCATAAGGCCCAAAAGGAGCTGCGGCCCCGCGCGCTGGCGCTGTTTTCCGGCAAGGTCACCGTCTACAACCACGCGCGCACGCTCACGAACCCGCTGTTCGAGCTGCTCCCCGATGACGAATTGGCAGGGCACGAGGCGGAATTCCATGCCCAGCGCCCCCTGCCGGTCTATTCCGCCACGGCGAAGCTGCCGAGCTGGAAAATTCAGCATGTGGTGGAGACAGTGCTGGCCACGGTGGATTTCAGCCTGCTGCGCGACCCGTTGCCGCTGGAGATTATGCACCGGGAGAAGTTCATGGACCTGGAGGATGCGTACCGCCGGATTCACTCGCCGTCCGAGCCCGCCGACTGGCAGCGGGCCCGGGACAGGTTCCGCTACCAGGAAGCACTGGTGCTGCAGACGGCCTTGGTGCGGCGCCGGGCGCAGACGGCCGCGGAGAACGCTACTGCCCGGCGGGGCTCGGCGGACGGGCTGCTCGCGGCCTTTGACGCCGCGCTGCCCTTCACCTTGACCCCGGGGCAGCAATCCGTGGGCGACGTGCTGGCTGCGGAACTGTCGGTGGACCATCCGATGAACCGGCTGCTGCAGGGCGAAGTGGGTTCCGGCAAGACGGTGGTGGCCCTGCGCGCCATGCTTCAGGTGATCGATTCCGGCGGCCAGGCGGCACTGCTGGCCCCCACCGAGGTCCTCGCCGCACAGCATTACCAATCGATTCGGGCCATTTTGGGTCCGCTGGCCGCCGACGGCATCCTCGGTGGCCTGCTGGCCGGAGCCGACGGAGATGCCCCAGGCGGTGCTCAACCCAGCACGCAGGTCACGTTACTGACCGGATCGATGCCGGCTGCGGCGCGCAAACGGGCACTGCTGGATGCGGCGTCCGGCACTGCGGGAATCATCATCGGCACGCACGCTCTGCTGTCGGACAACGTGCGGTTCTTTGACCTCGGCCTGATCGTGGTGGACGAGCAGCATCGCTTCGGCGTCGAGCAGCGCGACGTCCTGCGCAACAAGGCGCACAAGCCCCCGCACCTGCTGGTCATGACCGCCACACCGATCCCGCGCACCGTGGCCATGACGGTCTTCGGGGACCTGGAAATGTCCGTGCTGCGCGAACTCCCGGCCGGCCGCGCCCCGATTTCTACGCACCAGGTGGGGCTGGTGGAGAATCCGGGCTGGGTGCGCCGGATCTGGACCCGCGCCCGGGAGGAGATCGACGCCGGCCACCAGGTGTACGTGGTCTGTCCCAAAATCGGTGACGACGGTGATGACGGTGACGACGACGATGGCGGCGGGGGCGGGGGCGGCGGCTACGGTGCGGAACCGCTGTTGGACGAGGTCACTACCGGGTCGCAGGCGGCCTCCGCCGATCAGGGTAATCCGGTGGGGCGCCCGGCCAGCGCGTCGAGACCGGACCTCGCGGAGGTGAACGCCGTCGTCGAACAACTCCGCACCGAGCCCGCCCTGGCCGGCACCCGGATCGAAGCCCTGCACGGCCGCCTGGACACCGAGGAAAAGGCCGACACCATGGCCGCATTCGTTGCCGGCGACGTGGACGTGCTGGTCTCCACCACCGTGATCGAGGTGGGCGTGGACGTGCACAACGCGACGATGATGGTCATCCTGGACGCGGACCGGTTCGGAATTTCCCAACTGCACCAGCTCCGCGGCCGCGTGGGCCGCGGGGGACTGCCCGGAACCTGCCTGCTGGTGACCGCGCTGGAACAGCCGCACCCAAGCCGCCGCCGGCTGGACGCCGTCGCCGCCACCACCGACGGCTTTGTCCTCTCGCAGGAAGACCTGAAGCTCCGCCGCGAAGGCGACATCCTTGGCGCCTCACAGTCCGGCGGCCGTTCCACCCTGCGGCTGCTGCGCGTGTTGGCGCATGAGGACATCATCGCCCAGGCCCGCGAGGACGCGGCGGAGATTGTGCGCAAGGACCCACAGTTGCGCGAGAATTCGGCGTTGGAAGCGGCCATTGACGCCTATTTGAATCCCGAGAAAGAGGCATTCCTTGAACGCGGTTGAGCCAGCAGCCCGGGTCCCATACGTGACAGGAAACTTCGCGTGACCAGGACAGCCCGCGGGAGAGGAGCCCCGGCGTGACGCGGATAGCCAGCGGGAGAGGAAACCCGGCGTGACGCGGATCATCGCCGGCGTGGCCGGTGGCACACCGCTGGCCTCCGTGCCCGGTACGCTGACCCGTCCCACCACGGACCGGGTTAAGGAGGCGCTGTTCTCCCGGCTGGAGTCCATGGACGCCCTGGCCGGGGCGCACGTGCTGGATCTCTTCGCCGGGTCGGGTTCCTTGGGCGTGGAAAGCGCAAGCCGCGGAGCCGCCGCCGTGGAACTTGTCGAGTACGACGGTGGTGCTGCCGCCGTCTGCCAGCGCAACGCCGCCACCATCAACGACGTTCTGGGACGCAAGGTGGTATCCGTCCAGCGATCCAAAGTTGAGTCATTTCTGGGGCGCGTCCGGGACGCCGGCGTGGATCAGTGGGACCTGGTCTTCATGGACCCGCCCTACCCCCTTGGTGAGGTGGAGCTCACCACCGCTCTGGCCGCACTGGCACCTAACCTCTCGCCCGCCGCCGTCGTGGTGCTGGAACGCTCCACCCGGTCGCCGGAGCCAACCTGGCCCGCCGCCGTCGAACGTTTCGCCGAGAAGAAGTACGGCGAAACCCGGCTCTGGTTCGCCGAGCCAGCCGGCTAAATTAGAGGCGATCGGATCAGCCAAGGCCAGATCGCCTTCGGTGCGGAAAGCCGTCACGTACGGAACCACGGCGTCCACGTCCAGGAATCGCGTGTGCGGAATTGTCTCAGTTAGGCATGTCTTTACGTCCTCGTCCAGATATGCCGCGCCCAGTGGGGCGCACTCAGCTGGCGGCAAGGGCTGCGGCTCCCATCTCGAGCTGGGGATTGGTCTCCTGGTCCGCAGTCGACTCCATGGAGCCACGTGAGCGGAGGCGGTCGCGTGGCCTTAGGAGTTCACGGCGTTGGCTATCGCCGAGTAGGCACCCTCGGGCAGGTCACGGAAGTTCGCCAGGTCATTGAGTTAATTTGCCTGCAGTGCATGCAGTGGTTGCACTGCATGCACTGCAGGCAACTTTTCGAACGTGGCAACGCGCCGTTCGGGCGCCGGGACTAAAATCATTCGCACAGTCGACGCTTGGTGAGTCACAACGCTCGCCTGCGCGACAGTCGCCGCACGCGCACGCGCACGTCGTCGTCGTTCAGTTGTCGTTGAAGTCCGGGAGCCTGGTGCCTACGTTGAGGAGTTGCGCGATGGCCGCGAGGCAACGGGCAGCGGCGTGGCCGTCGCCGTAGGGGTTCACAGCGTTGGCCATCGCCGAATAGGCTGCCGGGTCATCGAGCAGGTCGGAGACCTCGTGGACGATGACGGATTCGTCCGTGCCGATCAGCTTTACGGTGCTGGCGGCGACAGCTTCGGGGCGTTCGGTGTTGTTCCGCATCACCAGGACGGGCTTGCCGAGGCTGGGGGCTTCTTCCTGGACGCCGCCGGAATCGGTGAGGACGACGTGGGCCAGAGACAGCAGCCGGGTGAACTCACCATAGCCGAGGGGCTCGGTGATGATGACGTTCGGCTTGCCGGTGATGGCCGGGAGGACGGCTTCTCGGACGGCCGGGTTCTTATGCACCGGCAGGACGATGATCAGCTCCGGGTAGGCGTCGGCAATGCGGGCCAGGGCACGACCGATGCCGTCCATGGTGTTGCCCTGGTTTTCCCTCCGGTGTGTGGTCACCAGCAGGATTTCCTGGCCGGTCTCGGCCAAATCCCGCAGGGACTGATCCTGGAAGGGGAGGTTCTTGTCGACCGTTTCCAGGAGTGCGTCGATGACGGTGTTGCCGGTGACGGCGATGTCCTCGGGGTTGATGTTCTCCCGGAGCAGGTTGGCTTTGCTGACCGGGGTCGGGGCCAGATGCAGGCTGGAAATGTGGCTGGAGATTTTCCGGTTGCCCTCTTCGGGGAACGGGGAGAAGAGGTCCCCGCTGCGCAGCCCTGCTTCCACATGGACGACCGGGATACCGCGGTAGAACGCGGCGATGGCCGCCGCCGTCGACGTGGTGGTATCACCTTGGACAATGACGGCGTCCGGGGCGTCGGCTTCAAACAAGGCATCCAGCCCGGTGATGGTTTTGGCCATGATCGAGTTGAGGGTCTGCCGGGGCGCGATGATGTTCAGGTCGTGGTCCGGGGAGATGCCGAAGAGCTCGTTGACCTGGTCCAGCATTTCCCGGTGCTGGCCCGTTACCGTGACCACGCAGTCGAAATCCGGTGACGCCTGGATGGCTTTGATGATCGGAGCCATTTTGATCGCTTCCGGGCGCGTGCCGTAGATAGGCATCAGCTTGAGCATGTGGTTCCCCCGGAAAGTCTGTGTAGGTAAAGCCCTCAGGAGTCTATCGGGCTTTGCACGTCCGCCCTGCGCCTGCGGGATCTTCGGAAGCTTAGGGCGGAACACGATCGCGGACATTGCAGTGGCTCTTGCCAGCGCCAAGGTGGCCGCTTAGCGGGCTATCTGTCCCTGCACAGGCTCGGTCTGGCGTTCACGCATCCACATTCGTTCGGTGCCCGCTGAAAGCGGCGATGCGTTTGCCTAGTGTTGATGGCATGGGAACAGAAGGAGAAATGGCGGTCCTTCCCGGCGTCGGCAGTGCGATGGGTATTGCCGGTGCGGTGGGTATCGCGGAGGTGCAGGTCGCTCTGACCGTGCTTGCGTCATTCACCACCTCCTTCGCAGCGGCCGCGCCCCTGATGAACAGGAAGCCCTTGTTGGCAGCGGCGGAGCTGATCGAAGAGTTCTCCCGTCTGGTCGAGGTCAACCAGGTCACCGCAGCTCACGCCATTGATACGCAAAACCTGGCGGCGACAGGCGGTATCGATACGAAGTTCGTATGGGATGCCCCGGCGGGACGGAAATCGCCGTATCGGAGGGTCCAGGACCTGCTGATCGACCGGTTGCGGATTTCCCGCACAGCCGCAAACCGCCGGGTTCTCCTGGGCAGGGATCTCCTGCCGGGCTGGTCGCCCGACGGAATACCGGCAGTTCCGGTTTACCCCGTCCTTGCCGATGCTGCTGCCGACGGCACGGTATCGCAGGAGACATTGAATCTGGCCGTGCGGGCGCTCAACACTTTGAGGGTCAAGGCGACCCCGGAGCAGCTTTCGGGGATGGAAACGGCTCTGGTCGCTCGGGCCCGGATCACCGACCCGGACACGTTGGCTCGGGACGCCAGGGAGCGGGAACTGCAGATTGATCAGCAGGCCGGCGAACCATCCGCTGAGGAAATAGCACTCCGGCAAGGCGTCCACGACCACGGAAAGTACAGGGGCCTGCACCATCTGGAGATCTTCGCGACCCAGCCACAGTACGAGGTCCTGCTGACAACAATGGACACCGGTACGAACCCACGCACGCAGTCCCTTGAACAAAGGACCATGGACCAACGGACCCGTCCGCAAAAACTCCTTGATGCGCTGACCGGCGCGTGCGGGATCGCCCTGCGTGCCGGGGAACTGCCGGAGACGGGCGGTAACCGGTCCCAGGTCCTGGTCACAGTCGATTACCAGGAGCTCTTCGACAAACTGGCCGTTGGACGGCGTGCCGGACAGTTCATGTTCTCCGGTGCAGTATCGGCCGAAAATGTGCGCGAGCTGGCCTGCAACGCGGATCTAATCCCAGTCGTACTCGGCGGGGCCGGGGAAGTCCTCGAGCAGGGACGGGCACGACGGCTGCATACCAGAGCGCAGCGGCTGGCT
>JBBSSN010000131.1:0-6077 GCA_038242035.1 Actinomycetales bacterium | reverse complement strand
GACGCGGAGGTCGCCGCATTCAACGGTAAACTCGAAGACGGCCGGAGTGTCGCTTCGCCATAACCTACTTATCATCGGCAATTACCCTCGGTCCACGGAAGAATTGAATGCTGGAATTCTGCGACCGAACCATTGAAAGGAATGCTGTGCTGCGCACACATGACCTTGGCTCCTTGCGAGCCGAGCACATCGGACAAACTGTAACCCTCTCCGGTTGGGTTGCCAGACGTCGGGATCATGGTGGCGTTGCGTTCCTGGATCTGCGGGATGCGACCGGAATTGCCCAGATCGTGGTGCGTGAGGAAGAGGTTTTCCACGCGCTGCGCAATGAATACGTGCTGCAGATCACCGGGACCGTACAGCAGCGTCCGGAGGGTAATGAGAACCCCAATCTCGCCAGCGGAGAAATCGAGGTCATCGCTGACACGGTGACGGTGCTCAATGAGGCGGCGCCGTTGCCGTTCCAGATTGACGAGCACGTCGAAGTGGGCGAGGAGGCCCGGCTCAAGCACCGCTACCTGGACCTGCGCCGGCCGAATATGCAGCGGAACCTGCGCCTGCGCAGCGAAGCCAACCGCGTAGCCCGGAACCTGTTGCACGAGCAGGGATACGTCGAAATCGAAACCCCCACGCTCACCCGCTCCACGCCGGAGGGCGCGCGTGACTTCGTCGTCCCGGCCCGGTTGGCTCCGGGATCCTGGTACGCCCTGCCGCAGTCGCCGCAGCTGTTCAAGCAACTGCTGCAGGTGGGCGGATTCGAAAAGTACTACCAGATTGCCCGCTGCTACCGGGACGAGGACTTCCGCGCGGACCGGCAGCCGGAATTCACCCAGCTGGACATTGAGGCCAGTTTCGTGGACCAGGATGACATCATCGCCCTGGGAGAGAGCATCGTGTCGGCCCTCTGGAAGCTGATCGACGTTGAAATTCCGCTGCCGATCCAGCGGATGACGTACTGGCAGGCGATGGAGAAGTACGGCTCGGACAAGCCGGATCTGCGGTTTGGTCTGGAGCTGACCGAGCTGACCGACTTCTTTAAGGACACGGACTTCGGCGTCTTCAAGGCCCCCTACGTCGGCGCCGTCGTCATGCCCGGCGGAGCCTCACAGCCGCGCCGGACGCTGGATGCGTGGCAGGAATGGGCCAAACAGCGCGGCGCCAAGGGCTTGGCTTACGTTTTGTTCAAGGACGACGGCGAACTGACCGGTCCGGTGGCAAAGAACCTGACCGATACGGAGCGGGCCGGCCTGGCGGATGCCGTGGGGGCCAAACCCGGGGACTGCATCTTCTTCGCCGCCGGAGAAGTGGGGCCCTCCCGGGCACTGCTGGGCGCGGCACGCGTGGAAATCGGGCACCGGACCGGACTGATTAATCCAGCAGACTGGGCGTTCGTCTGGATCGTGGATGCACCGATGTTCGAATCTGCGGCAACGGCGGAAGCGTCAGGGGATGTGGCCATCTCCGGCGGCGCGTGGACGGCCGTGCACCATGCCTTCACCTCCCCCAAGCCGGAGTTCATGGATACCTTCGATACCGATCCCCAGGCCGCTCTGGCCTATGCCTATGACATTGTCTGTAATGGAAGCGAGATCGGCGGAGGATCCATTCGTATTCACCGCCGTGACATCCAGGAACGGGTCTTTGAGGTCATGGGGCTCTCCCCCGAAGAAGCCCAGGAAAAGTTCGGTTTCCTGCTGGACGGATTCAAATTCGGAGCACCGCCGCATGGTGGAATTGCGATCGGCTGGGACCGCGCGGTGTCGCTGCTCGCCGGGGCGGATTCGATCCGCGACGTCATTGCCTTCCCGAAGTCCGGCGGCGGCTACGATCCCTTGACCGCGGCTCCGGCCCCGATCACCGCCCACCAGCGCAAGGAAGCCGGCGTGGACTTCAAACCCGAGGCCAAACCCGCAGGCTGATCCACCGGACTTCCCGATCCTGAGAGGGGCACCCTGCGTTGCGGGAAGCCCGCCCCTTTCAGGATCGGGACGGGCCCTGGGCGCTTTTTTCCGCCGCTTCTCGGAACTCCAGTTCCGTGACAATTCTGTCGTAGTGCGTCCGGGCCCCGGGGTTGGGGCGTGCGCGGTCCAACTCCTTGAAGAGCCGGTTGGTCAGGGTGCCCAGTTCTAGCATGCTCAGGTTTGAGAGGTCGGATGGGAGCTTCGACGGTGACAGCCACCAAACCGGGTACTGAAAGAGTGCGCTCCGGCCGCTCACGCCGCTGATCCGTAGCTGAGGAGTTTTGCCGCGTCGGGGCAGGACGGCAGCAGTTCAGGGGCTATCACGGTGAAGGGTTCGGAGTCCAAGCCGGTTGCCAGGAATGAAAGATATTCCAAGGCGGGTTGGTCGATGTGCCGCGCGGTGGAAACATCCACCGTAATGGCTGGGCACTGGATGATCCCGCTGGCCCGTCGAACGATGGGAAGCAGCGCATTGACACCCGGCAGCGTGACGCAGCCGCTGACATCGACGGTGACGGCCGGCGGTGCAATGGTCAAACGCACAATGACACCCAGTTTGTGATCCACAAAAACTCCAAGGCAAATGAGCTTCATGGCCTGCTGCTTAGCCGTACTTGACTATAGGTTGCTGTGTGGCGGTTCTGCAAGGGTCGGCCGGCAGACAGGGACTCCGCCCGCCCTCCTGCGGCCGCGGGGCTGTTGCTGGGGTCTGAGCTAGGAGTCCGTCACGCGAATTAGGAGTCCGTCACGCGAATGCGGATAGCCTGCACTTCGCGGGCGGCGCTTTTCAGGACCGCCGTCTTAGGATCGGGAACGTCGAGAAACCTTAATTGAGGGAGTCTGGCCAGGAAGCCGGCCCGAGGCTCGGCCATCAAGAGCGAGGTCAGTGCGCGGTCGCCGCCCAAGACCAAATATTCGGCTCTGCCAATATTGGTCGTGTCGGCTCCCGCCCCGGGCCCTGGTCGCTGCGGCCCGAAAAGGAGCTGGGCATGTTCGGCGACTCTTTCGAGCATGGCATCGGCTTGGTTTGCGCGCCGCCTGGCGAAGCGTTGCTGGGACGAGCCGCCGGCGCCGGAGCGCGACTGACTGAATCCGCTGCCGGATTTGGAAACCAACACCGCGCCGTCCCGGCATAGTCCCAGCGCGTAGCCGCCACGGCGGATCAGAACGACGGCGACGGTGCGGCTTTGCGCTGCCAGGGAGGCTAGTCTTTCCAGCTCGGTGGCACCCCTGCCAGGTCTTCCGGCCGGCGGCCAAGGCGATTGGAGCAGAGCCGTGCTGCCGTCCGCCGCGCTCAGGTGCAGTCCGTCGTCGTGCTGATCGCAGCGGAGCGCACCGTGCGCGGCCGCGAACCGCGCCGCCCAGCCCGGTAGCCGGTCGGCGGAAACCAGCGTTGTGCGGGATTGGGCTGACATCTAAACGAGCCTACCCGCGCAGCCGCAAGGACTGACACGGAGGTGAGCGCGGTAGTGAGCACTGTGGTGATTTCGGCGGTGAAGATAGCCTTAGCTGGTGACAGATCTCTTTGACGGCGCATTTTCCTCTTCCTCCGATCCGGTTGACGCGGCTGACGGTCGGGATGCGGAGGACTTAGCCGAGCAGGAGCAACAGGGCGGACCGGCGCGGCCGCGAAGTCCGCTGGCGGTACGGATGCGTCCGCGCAGTCTGGATGAGGTGGTGGGACAGCAGCATCTGCTTGGCTCGGGGTCCCCGCTGCAGCTGCTGGCGGCCGGCGCCGGCCAGACTGGTCCGGCGGGACCGAGCTCGGTGATCCTGTGGGGTCCGCCCGGGACGGGCAAAACGACTCTGGCGCACGTGATCGCCAGGGGTCCCGGGCGGAAATTCGTGGAGCTTTCCGCGATCACCGCCGGGGTCAAGGACGTCCGAAAGGTGATGGATGAGGCGCTGACCGCCCGTGATCTCTATCGCCGCACCACCGTGTTATTCCTGGACGAGATTCACCGGTTCAACAAAGCCCAGCAGGATGCGCTGCTGCCGGGCGTGGAAAACCGGTGGGTGGTGCTCATCGCTGCCACCACCGAGAATCCCTCGTTTTCGGTCGTGGCGCCGCTGCTCTCCCGCTCACTGCTGCTCACGTTGCGGCCGTTGACCGACGACGATGTCCGCGACCTGGTGCTGCGGGCGGTGGCGGATCCCCGCGGCCTGGCCGGCAAAGTAAGGCTCAGCGAAGAGGCCCTGGATCACCTGGTGCGGCTCGCCGGCGGCGATGCGCGCCGTGCCCTGACTACCTTGGAGGCTGCGGCCGGCGTGGCGCATGCCGATGCCGATGACGGTGAAAGTGCCGGCGGCGGTGCGCCGAGCGCTGACTCAGCAGGACAATCCGACGACGGCGGCGAAGCTGAGCGCGCCTCAGAGGCCGGTTCAGCGGGGGAGACCGGACCGCACACTGTGCTGGTGAACCTTGGCCACGCGGAGAGGGCCGTGGATGCGGCAGCCGTTCGCTATGACCGGGCAGGCGACCAGCACTATGACGTGATTAGTGCGTTCATCAAGTCCATCAGGGGCTCGGATGTGGACGCGGCCCTGCACTACCTGGCGCGGATGCTGGAGGCGGGCGAGGACCCGCGATTCGTGGCGCGTCGGATCATCATCTCCGCCGCAGAAGATATTGGCATGGCGGATCCGACTGCCCTGCAGACCGCGGTGGCTGCCGCGCAGGCAGTTGCGCTGATCGGGATGCCGGAGGCCCGCATCGTTTTGGCGGAAGCCGTGGTGCACCTGGCCACGGCGCCGAAATCGAATGCAGCCTATCTGGGAATCAACTCCGCCATTGCTGACGTGCGCGCCGGGCTTGGCACGATGATTCCGGCGGCATTGCGGGATGCCCACTATCCCGGCTCCAAGCAGCTCGGCCATGGCAAGGGCTATATCTACTCGCACGACGAGCCTCATTCGGTCGCAGCCCAGCAGTACCCGCCGGATGACCTGGTGGGCAGGGACTACTACAGTCCCACCGGCAACGGCTCGGAGCGCGATATCTCGGTCCGGCTCGCCCGGCTGCGGGGAATCATCCGGTCAAGGCCCAAAAAATGACGCGTATCCCGTCAAATAACGCGCGGTGCGGGCGTCATTTGACGGGATGGGCGTCATTTCCCGCAGCCAGGATCCCGCCCGGCGGATCCGGGCGCACCCGAGGGGCGCTGCCGGTTGGCCGGAAAACAGCAGCGGCCAATGACTGCTAGAATTGTTGCTGCACTGGCAAGCCTTGGCTCCATACCTGTTGCCTTTCCTGACTTTCCTTTCCGGTTCGATCCGTCGACCCGGTCAGGTTCAGCGATGCAGGCATGCCCAGCGGTTGCAGCAACGGGCAGCGGTAGCCCTAGCTCTCCACGATGGAGGCCGGAAACATAACTAAAGCACTGATTTTCCACCGACACGGCAGACACTGAACGGCAGTAACCGTCCGGATAGACGCCATTCGATGGAGGCAGCGAGCTTTACCGCATGAACAGTGGAAGGACAACGTGGCTAACACCCTACGTGCCCGCCGCCAGGCCCGCCTCTCGCGGTCCCTTGGCATTGCTCTTACCCCCAAGGCAGCTAAGTACCTCGAGCGCCGCCCGTACGGACCCGGTGAGCATGGCCGTGCCCGCAAGAAACAAGACAGCGACTACGCCGTACGCCTGCGCGAAAAGCAGCGCCTGCGTGCCCAGTATGGTATCCGTGAAGCACAGATGACTCGTGCCTTCGAGGAGGCCAAGCGCACCAAGGGCCTGACCGGTGAAAACCTGGTCGAGCTGCTGGAAATGCGTCTGGACGCCTTGGTGCTCCGTGCCGGCTTTGCCCGCACGACCGCTCAGGCCCGCCAGCTGGTAGTCCACCGCCACATCATGGTTGACGGCGCCCGCGTGGACCGCCCGTCCTACCGTGTTGCCGAAGGCCAGCTCATCCACGTACACCAGCGCAGCGAGACCATGGTCCCGCTGCAGGTTGCCGCCGCCGGCGCGCACCGCGATGTGCTTCCGATGGTGCCGGCCTACCTGGACGTCAAGCTGGAAAGCCTCCAGGCCCGCCTGGTCCGCCGCCCGAAGCGCTCGGAGGTCCCCGTGACCTGCGAAGAGCAGCTGGTCGTTGAGTTCTACTCACGCTAATGAT
>JBBSSN010000130.1:0-6150 GCA_038242035.1 Actinomycetales bacterium | reverse complement strand
GTGTTCAAATAACGAATAATCAGCGATGGTGGTGAACGAGCCGCCCACGATGTAGTGAGGAGATCCCTGTGCAGTTCCACCACCACGGATACGTATCCGGCGACCCGCGCATTCAGCCCGCGGCGGGAACCGGCATTGACCGCCCGCAGGAGCTTCCCGACGAGGTGGACGTGCTCATTGTAGGATCAGGCCCGGCGGGCATGATCACCGCCGCCCAACTCTCACAGTTCCCTGGCATCACCACTCGTATTGTCGAGCGTCGGGAGGGGCGCCTTGCGATTGGGCAGGCGGACGGGATTCAGGCCCGCAGCGTCGAGACGTTCCAGGCCTTCGGTTTCGCCGAACGCATCATCGCGGAGGCTTACCGGATCACCGAGATGGCGTTCTGGAGGCCGGATACCAAGGACCCGACGTGCATTGTCCGCGGCGGCCGCGCCGTCGACGACACGACAGGTATCAGTGAGTTCCCGCACCTGATCGTCAACCAGGCACGAGTGCTGGACTACTTCGGCGAGGTCATGGCCAACTCTCCCACCCGGATGACCCTTGACTACGGCCTGGAGTTCCGCGGCCTGGAGGTTGCCGACGAGGGCGACCACCCCGTCACGGTAACGCTTGCCCACACCACGGGCCCGAACGAGGGCCAGGAGCGGATCGTGCGGGCCAGGTACGTTGTCGGTTCCGACGGCGCGCGCAGCGGGGTCCGCGCGGCGATCGGCTGCACGATGGCCGGTGACCAGGCAAACCACGCGTGGGGCGTCATGGACGTCCTTGCCGTCACTGACTTCCCGGATATCCGAACCAAATGTGCGATCCAGTCCCACACGGGTGGCAGCATTCTGCACATCCCGCGCGAGGGCGGCCACCTCTTCCGGATGTACGTCGACCTCGGCGAAGTGCCTGAGAACGACAAGGGATCCGTGCGCAACACCACCATCGAACAGATCATCGGCAAGGCCAACGAAATCCTGCACCCCTACACGCTCGATGTCCGCAGCGTCGCCTGGCACAGCGTGTACGAGGTGGGCCACCGCCTCACCGACCGGTTTGACGATGTCCCCCCCGAGAACATCGGGGCCCGCACTCCGCGCGTGTTCATCACCGGCGATGCCTGTCACACGCATAGCGCCAAGGCAGGTCAGGGCATGAACGTGTCCATGCAGGACGGCTTCAACATCGGCTGGAAGCTTGCCCACGTCCTTGAGGGCCGCAGTCCCGAAAGCCTTCTCGCCACCTACTCCGCCGAGCGCCAGGTCGTGGCGAAGAACCTCATCGACTTCGACAAGGAGTGGTCGACGATGATGGCGAAGAAGCCCGAGGAGTTCGATGACCCCTCGGAGCTTGAGGACTTCTACGTGCGTACCGCCGAATTCCCTGCAGGATTCATGACCGAGTACGGCCCGTCGATGCTCACCGCCGAGCCTGCGCACCAGGACCTGGCCGCCGGTTTCCCGCTCGGCAAGCGCTTCAAGTCGGCGCCTGCCGTGCGCGTCTGCGACACCAACCCGATCCAACTCGGCCACCATGCCACCGCGGACGGCCGGTGGCGCATCTACGTCTTCGCCGACGCGGCCCAACCCGGAACGGGCTCTCCGGTCGACAGCTTTGCCGACTGGATCGCCACTGCGCCGGACTCATTCACGGCCGCCACGCCTGCGGGGTACGACGCCGATGCCTGGTTCGATGTCAAGGTCATCTACCAGCAGCAGCATGAGGACATCAACATCAATGCCGTTCCGGCCGCGTTTAAACCCCAGGTCGGGCCGTTCAGGCTGACGGACTACGAAAAGGTCTACGCAACGGATCCGGCCGCGGACATTTTCGAGCTGCGCGGTATCGACCGCGGCGGTGCCATTGTCGTGGTGCGGCCGGATCAGTACGTGGCGAACATCCTGCCGCTGACGGGCACCCAAGAACTGGCCGACTTCTTCGGGCCGATCCTGCGCAGCCGGTAATGACGGGCGCGCGTGCCGGCCGCACACGCGCCTGATCTGCGGCAAATCGCGCTGGCGCTTGGTGGCCGCACGTAGGAACTAATAGCCGGTGGCCGGTCCGGCGTCGGACGCCGGGATATAGCCGGTGGCGAGGGCTTCGCCGCCGCGGGCCAGCAGGGCGACGTCGGCGCCGACCAGAATGAAGTCCACGCCGGCGCCCAGGTACCGCGCGGGGGTGGGTTTGGCGAAAACCTTGACGCCCACCGGCATACCGGCCGCCTTGACGGTGCGGATGCTGTGTTCGATGGCGGGATGGTCCTGCTGGCCGAGCAGCCCCATCGCACACAGGTCCGGGTACTGCTTGATGAGCACCGGATCATTGACCGGCGGACGGACGACGGCGATGCCCGGGTAGCTGCGCACAGCCTGCAGCTGCGCGAGCAGTGCGGCGTTTTCCCACCGGTCGCGGCGCTATCTTTGTTGTCACCCACGACATCGACGAGGCCGTGTTCCTGGCCCACCGTGTTCTCGTTCTCTCCGGAGTAACACAACAGGCCCAGCCTCACCCCTCAATCCAAGCGGGACAGGCCGTCGTCGATTTGGTGGTCGGCGTCCGTCCAAGCCTGTTGTACGGTCTCCTCCGGCCGGTGCCTGGGGCTTGAAGACTTTGACCAATCATAAGTAAAACCAGTTTTGATGGCCAGTTATAACCGTTTTTCAAAACCGGCGAAGCAACGGACGATGGTTACTTCAAGTGATCCACGACATAGTCGCAGCCACGAAGTCTGCAGTAACAGGAGTCAGCCATGAACCGGCAAGCCTCAGATCTCACTCCACGGGTGGTCACGCTCGGCACAGCGGGCGGCCCTCGGTGGTGGACGGGCGAAAACGCGGGCAAGCGCTCCGGCATCGCCACCGCCGTCGTGGTTGGGGACTCCACCTATCTGGTGGACGCGGGGCACGGGGTCGGCCGGCAATTGATGCTCGCAGACCTGCCGGTTAGCTCCTTGCGGGGAATCTTCGTCACCCACCTGCACTCGGACCACACCATCGATCTGGGCTCGCTGGCCATCTTCGGGTTGTTCACCTTCACCAAGGAGCAGCAGAAGATCCGCCTTATCGGACCCGGCGACCGTGGCGCGCTGCCGCCCGTCTCGCCCCGCGCCGCCGTGACGCCAAGCCCGGTGTTTCCGCAGAACCCCACACCCGGCATCACCGGCATGTTCAGCCACCTGATGGCCGCCTACGCCACGGACCTCAACGATAGGATCCTGGACGCGCTGCGCCCATCGCCCTTTGACTACTTTGTGCCCGAGGACATCGGGATTCCGGCGCAATCCGGCTACTCGCCCAACGACAACCCGACTCCGGAAGACATGGAGCCGTTTGTGGTCTACCGCGACGAGCTGGTCACGGTGACCGCCACACTGGTGAGGCACCCGCCCATTGCCCCGGCCTTCGCGTTCCGCTTTGACACCGCCGAAGGTTCGGTCACAATATCCGGCGACACAGCCCCATGCGAAAACCTGGTCCGGCTGGCCCGCGGCACCGATCTGCTGCTGCACGAGGCCATCGACTTCGACTGGGTCAACCGGACCTATGGAGGATCATCCGATGGCACCGGCGGTGCCTCCGGAGAC
Organism: Actinomycetales bacterium; assembly: GCA_038242035.1. Taxonomy (GTDB): domain Bacteria; phylum Actinomycetota; class Actinomycetes; order Actinomycetales; family Micrococcaceae; genus Arthrobacter_M. The sequence continues at coordinate 2,576 of JBBSSN010000130.1, read as the reverse complement.
CACCACCGCAAATCCCACACCAGCGCCGCCGAAGCCGTGGAACTGGCCACCCGGGCCGGAGCAAAAGCGCTTGCGTTGCACCACCTGGTACCGGGGACAACCCCCGTATCCGTCTGGGAAGCGGCAGGCGCCGGCTTTGCCGGGGACTACTACGTCCCGGACGACCTTGATTCAATTCCCTTTGGCCGAGCTACCGCTGCTGCGCGCAAGATGGAAGAAATGGTGACTTCGAGATGACTATGACGAGTAAAACCACCGGCACCGGTGCGGGACGCGCTGCCAACGAAGACAGCCTGAACACCACCGCTATGCGGCGGATTTTGGCCTCCAGCTTCATTGGCAGCGCCATCGAGTTTTACGACTTTGTGCTCTACGCAACGGCAGCCAGCCTGGTGTTCAACAAGGTGTTCTTTGCCAACGTCCCGCCGGCCGTGGGCTTGTTCGCTTCCTTCGGCACGCTGGCCGTGGGGTATGCCGCGCGCCCGTTGGGCGGGGCCATCTTTGGCCACTTCGGCGACCGGCTTGGCCGCAAAGGATGCCTGATTGTCTCTATGGTGATGATGGGCCTGGGCACCACGGCCATCGGGCTGCTGCCCACGACGGCGCAGATTGGCCTGGCTGCACCGGTGCTGCTGGTGGTGCTGCGGCTGGTGCAGGGCATCGCCGTCGGCGGCGAATGGGGCGGCGCCATGCTGGTAGCGCTGGAACACTCCCCGGCCAAGCGGCGCGGCTTTGCGGCAAGCTTTGCCAACATGGGCGGCCCCGCGGGCGCTGTCATGGCCACGCTCATGATGTCAGCAGTCAGCATCATGCCCAAGGCCCAATTCCTTGCCTGGGGCTGGCGCGTGCCGTTCCTGCTCAGCCTGGCGCTCGTTGCCGTTGGCCTGGTGATCCGCCTCAAGGTCGCCGAAACCCCGCTGTTCCTGGAACTGGAGGAAAAGGCGGAGAAGAAGCGGGTACCGCTGCTGGAGGTCCTCACCAAGTACCGGAAGAACCTGATCCTGGGCACACTCGCCGGCATGAGCTCCTATACCGTGCAGGGCCTGATGACGGTGTGGGCCATCTCCTACGCAGTGGACCACGGCGTCAACCAGACCGGCGTGCTGAACGTCAAGGCCATCGGTGCCACCCTGACAATCGTCGGCATCTGGTTTGCCGCCCGGCTCAGCGACAAGTACGGCCGCCGACCCCTCATGCTGGCCGGCATGATCGCCGGCGCAGTGCTGGCCTACCCGATCCTCTGGCTCCTGCAGACCAACACGCTGCTGGGCTTTGCGATCGGCCTGTTCCTTGCCAACGGCATCATCCAGGGCGTCATCTTTGGCCCGTTCGGCGCCTACGTGGCCGAGCTTTTCCCCACCCGTATCCGCTACACCGGTGCCTCCCTGACCTACCAGTCCGCCTCCACCCTCGGCGCCGGGTTCACGCCGCTGATCGCCAGCAGCCTGGTCCTGCTGGCCGGCGGATCGCTGTGGCTGGTCGGCCTGGCCTGGGCGCTCGCCTTCGTGGTGGCCGCCGTGTGTGTGATGGCCACCAAGGAGGGCCGCGGCGCGGACCTTACCGGGGACATGAAATAACCAACAGTACGACGGCGGTCCGTCACCTCTGCGTTCGAAAGGTGACGTCCCGCCGTCGTACTTATTTGTGCGGCGCGGCCGGCGGCGACGGATAGGGCGAATAGGTGGCGCAGTAGTCGATGAGGGCGTGCAGCTTGCGGCTGAGTTTTTGCCCGACCGGGAAGGCAAAGCAAATGTCACTGTGCCCGATGGGGCCTTCGATGGGCAGGCAGATCAACGGCAGGCCCTCGTAGCTGACCTCCAGGGGTGGGCGCTGGACCAGGACGGTGTAGCCGAGCCCCCGGGCCACCATGCCGCGTACGGCCTCAAAACTCGTGGACCGCCACGCAATCTTCGGGTTGAGTCCGGAGGCGCGCAGGTTGGGGAGCTGGTTGTCGCGGACGGAGGGAATGTCCAAGAGGACCATGTCGTCGTCGGCCAGCTCCGCCAGGCGCACGCTGGTGCGCCCCGCCAAGCGGTGCGCAGGCCCGATCAGGACGTAGGGGCGGCCTTCGCGGATGACCTGGTAGTCAACCCCTTCGACAATGTGCCGGGTGTGGGTGAGCACGGCGTCGAGCTTGCCGTCGAGCATGTCCTGCTGCAGCGTAAGCGGGGCCCCCTCGGTGATGGTCAGCGACAGCTGCGGGTTCGCCGTAGCAAACCCGGCCGTGATGGGCGGAACCCAGAACGCGGACAGCGTCGTGTAGCAGCCAATCGCCAGCGTGCCCACCAGGGTGTCTGAAGATTCGGAACTGGCGGCCTGCAATTCGTTGGCTTGGCGCAGCAGCATCCGGGCATCGGCCAGGAAACGGCGGCCGGCGCTGGTCAAGGTTATGCCCTTGGCCTTGTGCCGGACTGCCAGCTGGACCCCCAGAGCCCTTTCCAGCTCGGTCAGGGCCAGCGACATGCCGGCCTGTGACACGTGGCAGGCATCGGCGGCGGCGCGGATGGAGCCGTGGTCTGCGATCGCGACAAAGTAAAACACCTGCCGCAGGGTGTAGCGAAACATGGTGGAAGCCT
>JBBSSN010000129.1:0-6200 GCA_038242035.1 Actinomycetales bacterium | reverse complement strand
TTGGTGAAGAATCCTGCGAGATAGTAGTCTTTGGCCTCCCCGGTGCTGCGGCTGATCAGCGCAGAGATCCCAACACCTATCAGTCCCGCAATCGCTTGGGTCAGCGGCTCCTTTTTCAGCAGCCGTGCGCCGGTGAAGACCAGAGCAACGAGCAGCGAAAGGATCAGCGAGATGTTCAGCTCATTAGTGATAGTGAAGACCACCACAAACAACAGACCCGGCAGCACGCTTTCAGCGATGCCCCGCCAACCCCCGGCTGCTTTCAGCAGGTCGATTTGGCCGTTGTCCTTGCGCGTCAGGCCGGATTTTGCGGCCATCTCCTGCGCTACGGATGCCAGGGTCGGGGCATCGGGCACGTGCGCGTCCGCGACCCGGGTGTCGGGTTTCAGATGATCGGGCGCCAGGGTCTTTGGCGCTTGAATGTCGTGCGGTCGGCCGGGCTTTTGCGGTAGGCCGTCGTCGGGGATGGTCAACTAAATCTCCTGTTTACCGATGATCTCGTAACGCGGGTTGAACATTGTGGGCAGACCATCGCGCAGCGCCACCATGCCCTCGAAGCGCAGCTCAGTTCCGGGCGCAATCCCGGGCACCCGCCGTCGCCCGAGCCAGACCACGCGCATCCGGTGATTCTGTTTCGCCGGAACCTTTTGCGCGCTTTTGCGGGCGGCGGCCCGCGTGTACTTATCCACGTCCGTAATGATGGCGGAAAACTCCGGGGGGACGTCGGGCGGGAGAATAGTGACCGAGTCGACAAATCCGCTGCACCGTGCCCGCCCACGTGCTGGTAGGGCGCAAATCGGGGTCTCGGTTGCCAAGAAGTGCTGCAGCTCAGACATGGATATCAGCCAATCTGGGTGATCTCCGGACCGCGCCGGTATGGCTCCCCGCCTTGCCCCTGGACCGGCTGATCGCCCGGCACGTGTCCGGGGTCGTCCGCGACGGCGTCCTTGGGCAGCCGAAGCACCAGCAGGTCCCGTGGGGGCAAGGGACTGTCTCCACGGACGACGACGACGGCGCGAAAGAGCGTCTCCAGCGTTGCCGCGGCTTCGCGGTCAAACGCAGCATCCCCGCCGAGCACTCCGCGCAGGAACCAGCGCGGGCCGTCGACTCCGATGAACCGGGCAATGCGGTAACCACGGCTTCCGTCAGCAGCCTCAGCAGGAAGCTTGGCCAGCACCTCGGGGCCGAACGTGCCGTCCAATTCTTCAATGCTTCCACGTTGAGAATTCACCGACACCGCGATCTGCTCACGGATTTCGGGCCACAGGCCTTCCGAGCGTGGGGCGGCGAAGGCCTGCAGCTGCAGACTCGACCCGTCCAAGTCAAGGGTTACCGCAATGACCCGCTGGGAACGTTCTTCAACTTCGAGCCGCAGCTGCAAGCCGTCATGCGGGGTGACAAGCAGCGCGCCCAAGTCAAGGTACCCGTCACGGGTGGGAATCTCCTCCGCGTCGAAGGGGCCGTGTGTGGCGCGGTCATAGGCGACGTCCGCGGGGTCCTCGACGCCGTTCCCAGCTTCGACGGGCGCAGCGTCAGTTGCTGACGTGCCCACGGCGCCGCTCACAGCAGGCTCCGTCTCCGGAACAGAAGCGTCTTGGACGTCGTCCGCAGCAAGGCGGGTTTTGGAGCTTTTCTTACCTTTTCCAAAAGCCATCGTTGGGCATCTCCTCTGTTTTCGCAGCGGTCAGTGGGGGAAATCCGTCAGCGGACGAACCGAACATCAGCGACCGGTGAAGCCACCGGTGGAACCGAAACCTGCGGTTCCACGGACGGAATCCGGGAGTTCGGCCACGGGGACAAAAAGTGCATGTTCCACTCGCTGAATGACCATTTGTGCAATTCTATCGCCGCGGGAGAGGTGAATGCTCTGGGCCGTGTCTGTATTGAGCAGCGTAACGGCAATTTCTCCGCGGTACCCGGCGTCGACGGTACCGGGGGCGTTGACGATGGTCAGCCCATGTTTGGTGGCCAGCCCGGAACGGGGGTGAATTAGTGCCACGAATCCTTCGGGCAGCGCAATGGCCACGCCCGTGGGGACGAGAACGCGCTCGCCCGGGGCGATGATCAGATCCAGCCGCGTGCGCAGATCTGCGCCAGCATCGCCGGGGTGGGCGTAGTGGGGTGGGTCGATGCCGTCGTCGAGCATTTTTAACTGCACTTCGAGCCGGCCGGTCGTCGTTGGGGTGGATCTGAACCCACTATTTTCTTCGCTCACAGCAGATCACTCTAGCGGCTGCATCGATGGGCTTCCGGCGGCAGCAGAGCGTCAAGGTGAAATCATCAGTGAAAGGTGAAAAGCTAGGGCTATGTCCCATGATTCCGCGATGAACGTCGCGCCGGCCTCCGCCGTTGTCTATTCTGAAAAACTTTGGCCGAATGTGTGGATCTGGATCGTCGTGGTGGGCATTTCCGGGGCCGGGATTCTGATTCTGGCTCCGATCAGCATGCTGGCCGGATATCTGGCCGCTGTGGGGCTTTTTCTGCTCATGGGTATTCTCTTACTGACCTCGACGCCGCGGATCGAGGTCACCGAGGACACGGTCCAGGTTGGTCGCGCCAACATTGAGCGGCGTTTTGTGGGCAGTGTCGAGGGCTTCCGGGGCGACGATGCCACAGCCCAGCGCGGCACAAGGCTCAACGGTCTCGCGTATCTGTGCATCCGCGGCTGGATCGGTCCGGTGGTAAAGATCGACATCACCGACGAAACAGACCGTACGCCCTACTGGCTCGCGTCAACCAGACGGCCGGAGAAACTCGTCGCAGTGCTGACGGGCCGGCCCTCGCAGTCTGCATCATAGATCGGCATTGTAGATCCGCTCGGTAGGCGTCACCGGGCGGGCTCTGCCGGTCGGATATCTTCGCGCCACGCCCGCTCGGGTAGTAGGAAATTCCGTCTTTCGGTGGCAAGGTTTTCAATGATGTAGTGAGAGGCTGGAGGGCTTTATGCAGGATTTGCGGTTGGTGGGTGTCCATGATGACGGCGAACACCTGCTCCTCAGTGGTACCGGCGGGGAAATATACCGGCTGCGTATTGATGAAGCCCTTCGCGTAGCCGCGTCGCGGACGGCCAAGGCCGGCCGGATGACCGCCCGGGAGGCCGATGCGGAAAAGCCGCGGTTGTCCCCGCGCGATATTCAGATGCAGATCCGTGCCGGCGCCACCGCCGAATCGGTGGCTGAGTCTTCGGGTCTGGAGCTGGCCCACATCCGTCGTTATGAGGGTCCGGTACTGGCCGAGCGCGAGTACATCGCCCGGCAGGCCCGCGCTGTCGAAGTATCGGCTGCTGTCCCGGCCCACGACGGATACCGATCTGCTTTTGGCGATAATCCGGCGAGCCTGGAGGAAATGGTGGCCTGCCGGCTCACGGCTTTCGGCATTGATCCCGCCAGCGTCGTGTGGGACGCCTGGCGCCGGCCCGATGGCACCTGGACGGTCACCGCAGACTTCGACAGCGACGATTCGAAGAGTGACACTCCCAACAGTGGGACTCCCAACAGCGCAGCTCCCAAAACCGACGCAGCTCCCAAAACCGGCGACTTCAACGCCCCTGCGTCCGGGGCTATCGCCAGCATCGGAGAGCCAGCTCCCGCGCAATGGATCTTCAGCCCCGGCCGCAAGACCATCCACAACACCAACCGCTGGGCACAGCAGCTCAGCGAGCTCGAGCCGCTCGACGGCCCGCTTCCGGCCCGGCGGCTCACCGCCGTCGCAGACAGGCCTTTTGACTTTGAGGCTCAGGCCGCCGTCCACACGGAGTCGGCCGACGACGGCGAACCAGCCGGTGCAGATCAGGAGGCCAGCGAGGCGGAGAACCTGTTGGATATGCTGCGGTCCCGCCGCGGGCAGCGTCTGGGTGTGGATGAGGACGAAGATGACGCCCTTGCATCGCTGTTGACAAGCGGGATTCCGGCTGCGCATCCGCGGCCGTTGACGCCTCCGTCCGGAAACTCCGCTGGAAGTGATTCCACGAACGACGGCTTCGCAGCCGACAATCCCGATGCCCGCGGAACAGATTCCGATGAGGCCGAGGGCGGAAGCTCCGAGTCGGGCACGCATCGGGGGCCGGAAGGTCGTTCCCGCCCCTTCCCGGGGCTTAGCTTGGCTCCGCGCCATCCGGAGCCCGCGCCGGACAGCATTGCGCTCCATGACGTCAGCACGCAGACCAGGGAGGTACGCATCTCGGCCGCGCCCAAGGGTGCTCCTGCCCAGGGGATGCCTGACCGGACGGGGACAGCGGAGCGCGCGGACCGAAAAGCTGCCGTCAAGCCCAAACGCTCAAGCGTTCCGAGCTGGGACGAAATCGTCTTCGGCACGAAGGGCGACTAGGACCCGCCGTCCCCGCACGATGAAGGAGAGGAGGTTTACCCATCCGGGTGGACCTCCTCTCCTTCATCGTGCACCTGCAATCGGATCGCTTAGGTCTCCGGGTTGCTCAACCGGGCAAGGTACCCCGCGAATTGGTCCAGGTCGGCTATAGACCAGGTGCCCAGCAGTTGGTGCATCAGCATTTTTCCGGCCGCGCTCACCGTTTCCATCCGATCAACAGCATTCGGTGTGAGCGCAAGAAACCGGGCGCGGCCGTCGTTCGGATCGACCAACGTTTCAGTTAGACCGAGTTCTTCAAGTTGCCTTGCCTGCCGGCTGATGACGCTTTTGTCGACAAACAGCAACTCCGCCGCCGTGCCGGCATGAATGGGGCCACCGCGGCGCAGGAGCTGCAGCAGCTTCAGACCGAAAGGATGCAGGGCCGGATCGATGGCCGCCGCAGAGTCCCGCAGGTTTGCCCGGACCCTGCCGGCGAAAATTCCCATCTGCTCTTCGAGCCTGCGGATCGCCTCAGCGACGCGTTCGTCCTCCGTCATCACCACTATCGACGTCCCGTCTTCGCCTCAATCAGGTCGATCGTACCGGTAGGATCGGCCAGAGCAACAGATGCCGCGGCAACTTCAATCAGAGTTTCCTCGACCTCTTCGAACCCATGCATGTGCCCTATGGATGCTGCGTCTGCCTCCGCCGCGCCCGTTGTCGCTGCTGCGGCGTTGTTCTTGAGCTGCACGGCGTTCTGCGTACCAAGCTTCGTATTCGGGATGAAGATGACGGCGATCAGCGTGACGATTGCCAGCGGGACACTGTAGAGGAAAACAGCGCCCACCCCCGAACCATACGCACTCTCCACCAGCTTCGCGATGGCGTTCGGAAGCTGTGAGACATGGGGGATCGTTCCACCTCCCAGAACCTTGATGGCCGTGACTTGATCTGCGGGGCTGAGGCCGGCGATGCCGTCCTTAATCTGCTGGGCGACGATCGTTCCCAGGACGGAACCGAGCACCGATACGCCGACGGTGCCTCCGAGACTACGGAAGAAAGTGACCGCACTGGTGGCCACTCCAAGGTTTTTTACCTCAATGGAATTCTGCACGACCAGTACGAGGTTCTGCATGAGCATCCCCAGGCCAGCACCGAGAATGAACATGTAGATGCCTACGAGCACAAGGTCGGTTTCGTAGGTAAGAGTTGAGAGCAGGGCCGAACCGACCACCGTGAACGCACCTCCGGTGACCATAATTGTTTTCCATTTGCCGCGGCGGCTGATCATTGTGCCGAACACCGTCGAGGAGATCAGCAACCCGCCCATCATGGGGATGGTCAGCAGGCCTGACTGCGTGGGAGTCGCGCCGCGGGCCAGCTGCATGTACTGGGCCAGGAACACCGCCGTGCCGAACATTGAAACGCCAACGGAAATACTGGCGACGACGGAAAGCGTGAAGGTGCGGTTTTTAAACATGGTGAGCGGAATAATCGGCTCGGGAGACTTGAATTCCACCAGGACCGCAGCAACCAAGAGCACAACCGAACCCACGACCATGAGCAGCGAGGGCAGCGATACCCATTCGAACTGGTGGCCGGCAAGGGAGACCCAGATCATCAACAGCGATACCCCGCCGGCGATCAGTACGGCACCGAAGTAATCGATGTGGACTTTCCGTTTGGGGTGCTTGGGCAGGTGCAAGGTGGCCTGTAGCAGGATAATGGCAACGATGGCGATGGGGAGGGCAATGAAGAAGTTCCAGCGCCAGCCGAAGGCATCTGTCACAAGACCGCCCAACAAGGGGCCACCGACAGTTCCGATCGCCATCACGCCACCGAAAAGACCGGCGTACTTCCCGCGGTCACGCGGGCTGATGATGTCGGCCATGATG
>JBBSSN010000128.1:0-6242 GCA_038242035.1 Actinomycetales bacterium | reverse complement strand
CTGCCATCGCCTCGTCGAACGTGGCGACATCTTCGGCGTCTTCGAGCGCTTCGAGCATCCGCTCGTAGTGCTCAGGACTGACAACCACCGCGGCGCGCTGACCGCGGCGCTCGATGAACACCGGTTCGGTCTTCGATCGAGCGATGACGTCTGAAAGGTGGTTACGTGCGTCTGCGACGCTGACCCTGGACATAATCCTAGTGTACATTCCGCATCTTGAGATGTACATGAATAGATGCCGACAGAAAAGTCATGCGACAGCAACCCCCGCAAGCCAACGTACTCGTTGGGCGATGTCGCGGCCGAGCCTGGCCGCGCACGCGGTGCCTGACCCGTTTAGAGACGAGCTGACGTCATCGGCCCGGAAGCCACTGCACTAGTTTGACCGCGAGGCCCAGCGCCGCGTCAGCGAGGCCCTCGGTGGACCCGCTGGAAACCGCGGCCACCGACGAGAAATCTACCGCTGATCACGGGGCCTGGGCCGAAAAGCGATCCATGTAACCGGTCCTGGACTGGTGCACGTGGCCGCCCATCCGCAGTTCCGCCGCGGAAACGTCGCCGGCGTCGATCGCGGCCATGATGGAACGGTGTTCGCTCCAGGCCTGCCTGCCGCGGGAGCCGACGTCGGCGGCGTACAGCCATTCAATTTTTCCGGCAATCTGGCGCAGCAGCGCGGTCAGCGATGCGCTGGCGCTCAGCTCCGCGACGCCGAGGTGAAAACGAACGTTGAGCTCGGGCAGGAGGATCAGGGAGTCGTCCACGATGGCGGCGTCACCGGCATCCAGGATTTCCGCGATGTCCTTGCGTGTTTTCCACCAGTGCCCGTCGGGGACACCGGCCGAAAACTGTGCCGCCGCCTGCTTGGCGGCCCGCCGTGCGGTTGCCGCCTCCAGAGCCTCCCGGACGGCAAACAGGTCGTCGGCGTCGTCGACCGGAATCGCCGAGACGGTGGAGCCGGCATAGGGTTTGGACTCGACGAAGCCCTCGGCTTCCAGAGCGTGCAGGGCCTCACGGACCGGCACCCGGGAGATGCCGTATTTTTCCGCCAGCGAGACCTCGGTGATGCGTGTCCCGGCCGAAAGTGCACCGGAAATGATATCCCGGCGGATCTCGTCCTGAACGCGCTGCTTCGGTGCTGGCACGTCCTTAGCTGGCGAACGCGGCACCGGGGATCGCTCCAAGTAGCTCCTTCGTATAATCGTCCTGGGGCGCGAGGAAAACCTGGTCCACATCGCCGTTTTCGATCACTTTACCGGACTTCATCACCACCACGTTGTGGGCTATCTGCCGGACGACGGCCAGATCATGGGTAATGAAGAGGTAGGTAAGCCCCAGCCGCTGCTGCAGATCCGCCAGCAGCGACAGGATCTGGTCCTGCACCAGAACGTCCAAAGCGGAGACTGCCTCATCGCAGATGATCAGCTCCGGCTCCAGCGCCAGGGCCCGGGCAATCGCCACGCGCTGGCGCTGCCCGCCGGAGAGTTCATTTGGCCGGCGCTGGGCCACGGTGCGCGGCAGTGCCACCTGGTCCAGCAGCTCCGCCACCCGCTGCTGCCGGCTCTCCTTGCCGCCGACCTTGAAGATGCGCAGCGGCTCATCGATCAGCCGTTCGATGCTGAATGTCGGGTCCAGGGACCCGTAAGGATCCTGGAAAACCGGCTGTACCTTCCGCCGCAGCCCCCGCCGGTCGCTGGCGTTGCTGCCGGTGATGCTCTTGCCCTCGATCAGGGCCTCGCCGCCGGTCGGAGCCTCCAGTCCCAGAATCATCCTGGCCACCGTGGTCTTGCCGGACCCGGACTCGCCGACTACCGCCGTCGTCGTGCCGCGCGCAACGGTGAAGCTGACGTCGTCAACCGCGGTCACCAGGGAGCCGCGTTGACCCCTCAGCCGGAACTCCTTGCGCAGGTTCCGCACGGAAAGAATCGGTTCGACGGCGCCCGGTTTGGACGCGCCCGGTTCGAACGTGCCGCCGTCGAGCCCCGCGTTCGGAACGGACGACGACGGCGCCACGGCCGCCCCTGTCGTGGCGGCGACCGAGGGGGCTGCGGCCACCAGACGCTGTGTGTACTCCTCGCGGGGCGCGAGTAGGATCTGCGCCGGGGTGCCGACCTCCACAATCCGCCCCTCGGACATCACGATGATGCGGTCGGTGCGGTCCGCGGCGAGTCCCAGATCGTGCGTGACGAACAGCAGGGAGGTGCCGCGCGCGTCCACCAGTGTCTGCAGATGGTTCAGGATCTGCCGCTGCACGGTGACGTCCAGCGCCGAGGTCGGCTCGTCAGCGATCAACAGTTCCGGCTCGCCCGCCAGCGCGATGGCAATGAGGACGCGCTGGCGCATGCCACCGGAGAATTCATGCGGATACTGCCCGTAGCGCCGGTGCGCGTCGGGAATTCCTGCCTCCGTCATCAGTTCCACGGCCCGCCGCTTGATGCCCGCCCCGCCCCGCAGTCCATTTGCTGCCAAGGCGTCGGCGATCTGCGCACCGACCTTCATGGAGGGGTTCAGATTGGACATCGGATCCTGCGGCACCAGGCCGATCCGCCGGCCGCGGATCGACCGCATCCGGGATTCGGACATCGCGGCCAGATCGTCGCCGTCAAGCAGGATCTGTCCCTTGGAGATGCGGCCGCTGCCGGGCAGGAGCCGCAGGATCGCCCCGATCGTTGTCGACTTTCCGGAGCCGGACTGTCCCACGATCGCCACGCGTTCACCGGCCCGCAGGTCGAAGCTGACGTTGTGCAGCACCGGGGAGGACGCGGGGCCGAAGCTGACCTCCAGATTCCTGACCTGCAGAATCGGCCGGCGGGCCTTCGGTTCAGCGTCCGGTGTGGTTCCGCCGCTCCCGCCGTCCCGTGGTGTTTCAGCGTCCTGCTGCATATCCCTGCGCTCCTCTCGGATTGGCGGACGCCTTCAGCACGCCCGTGTGCGGATCCCGGACAACGGAAGAGAGCCTGCCCAGGGCCCAGTCGCCGGCCCGGGTGATCAGATGCCCGCGTCGCTCCAGCTCAGCGATGACGTCCTCGCCCAACCTGTCCTCCACCACGGCACCGCCGGGGGTCCAGGTGCGGGGAAAGAAGGAACCCGGGATGCTGGTGGTGTGCAGGGCGGGGGCGTCCACCGCCTGCTGCGGGCTGTAGCCGCCGACGATGGTCCGCAGCAGATACAGCAGCTGCCACTGGTCCTGCTGATCACCGCCCGGGGATCCCAGCGCCGCGACCGGCTGGCCGTCCTTGAGCACCAGGGTGGGTGTCAGGGTGGTCCGCGGCCGCTTTCCCGGAGTGAGCGTGGAGGGTGAGCCCTCCTCCAGCCAGGTCATCTGCAGCCGGGATCCGAGGGCAAAGCCCAGCTCCGGGATGGTCGGGGAAGACTGCAGCCAGCCGCCGGAGGGGGTCGCGGAGATCATATTGCCCCAGCGGTCCACCACATCGATGTGGCAGGTGTCTCCGCGGGTCTCCCCGGTGTCCAGCACCGTAGGCTCGCCCACGCCGGCGAACGTGGTGTCGCTGCCGTTCGCCCCGCCCGGGCCTGCTGCGTTGCCGGCCAGCACCGGCGGCAGGTACTCGATGCGCAATGGCGGGGTGAAAACGGTGTGTCCGGGCAGCGACCCCGGGCGGAACTCGTGGGAGGCGTGTTCGCCGATCTGGGCGCGGCGGACGGCCGCGTATTCCGGGCTCAGCAGCCGATCCATGCTGACGTTGGAATCCCCGTAGTAGGACTCCCGGTCAGCAATGGAGAGCTTCTGTGCCTCCAGAATGGTGTGGGCGCCCAGCGCGGTGGAAGGGTCCAGGTATTGGTCCGGGAAACCGTCCAAAATGGCCAGCGTCTGCAGCAGCGCAGGCCCCTGGCCCCAAGGACCGGTCTTGGCGATCGTGTAGCCACGGAATTCCAGCACGGTGGCGGGCTCGTAACCGGCGGTGAAACCCGCGAAGTCCGCTTCCGTCATCACGCCGGCCAGGTCCGTGCCGGAGGAGTGCCGGTGGGGGATCTGCGTGAAGGCGGCCGCCGCTGCAGCCACGAAACCCTCACGCCATTCGGTCCGGGCGGCGTCAATGCGCGCCTCGCGCGATGCCGCGGTCCCTTCCGTTCCCGCCGCGACCAGGCGGTCCAGCACCCGCGCGTAGGCCTCATTTGTCAGGATCTCGCCCTCCTCCGGGATCCGTCCATCCGGCATCCAGAGTGCCGCCGAGGTGGGCCAGTGCTCGGTAAAGAGGTCCGCCACTGACGCGATGGTGCTGCCCACCCGGGCAAGCGCTGGGTGCCCGTTGCGCGCGTAGCCAATGGCGAAGGCCAGGATTTCATCCAATTCCCAAGTGCCGTGGTCCCGCAGCAGCGTGAACCAGCCCTCCACCGCTCCCGGCACCGCGGCAGCGAGGCCGCCGGCGCCGGGAACCAAGTCCAGCCCCTGGGCCCGGTAGTGCTCCGGCGTGGCGGCCGCCGGAGCCGGCCCCTGTCCCATCAGGACCGTGGGCTCGGAGGGATGCTCCGCCGTGGCGAAGACCGCCGTCATGTCTCCGCCGGGGCCGTTCAGGTGCGGCTCCACCACGTGCAGCACAAACGCGCCGGCCACGGCCGCGTCGAAGGCGTTCCCGCCGCGCTCCAGCACAGCCTGCGCGGTCGCCGTCGCAAGCCAGTGTGTAGACGCGCTCATGCCGAAGGTGCCCTGCAGGGTGGGCCGGGTGGTGAAGGAATCGGGTGCGGTGAAGGTCATTAAGATTACTTTCGGCTGGTGTTGGTCGGGTCCAGGGCATCGCGCAGGGCGTCCCCGAAGAGGTTGAAGGCCAGGCAGATCACGGCAATGCCGATACCGGGGAAGATCGCGGCCGTGGGCGAGCGGAAAATGTACTGCTGCGCGTCGGAGAGCATGATGCCCAGCTTGGCGTGGGCGGCTGGATGCCCAGGCCGAGAAAAGACAGCAGCGCCTCACCGATCACGGCTACGGGCATGATCACAGTGGCCTGCACAATAATGGCCGAGGCCGCATTCGGAAGCACGTGCTGGAATATTATCCGCAGTCCCGAGGCATCCATGGACATGGCGCCGAGCACAAAATCGCTCTCCTTGATCCGCAGCGTTTCGCCGCGGACCACCCGGATCATGGTCGGAATGTGGGCGATGCCCAGGGCGATGGCCGCATTGGCCAGGCTCGGGCCGCTAATGGCGGCCAGCCCGACGGCAATGATCAGGAACGGGAAGGCCAGCGTGACGTCAGTCAGCCGGGAGATGATGGCATCAAGCCATTTCCAATAGCCGGCCAGCAGGCCCAACGGCGTCCCGATCACTACGGCGAGCACCACGCACAGCGCCCCGACCTCCAGTGACGCGCGGACGCCGAAGACCATCCTGGAGAAGATGTCCCGGCCCAGATCATCGGTGCCCAGCAGGAATCCGACGGTGCCGGGCTTCTGGAACGGGGTGGCAAAATGCACTTCTGCGGGGCCATACGGGGCAATCAACGGGGCGAAGAGGGCCACCAGCAGCACCACGACCAGCAGCACTGCGCCAACCATGCCGAGGGCATTCCCGCGCAGCGATCGCCAGATCCGCCCGCGGCCAGAGCCAAGACCGGCCGCGCCGGCATCCGTACGGGGGTCCACCACGGTAATAGCCATCAGTTACTTCCTCCGACACGGATTTTCGGATTGACGACGGAGTACAGGATGTCCACCGCCAGATTGATCACAATGTAGCTGAGCGTGATGACCAGCACGACGGCCTGGATCACCGGATAGTCACGGGTAAAGACGGCATCCAGGGTCAGTTTCCCGAAGCCCGGCAGCGCGAAGATCCGCTCGGTCACCACGGCGCCGGAAATCAGGCCGCCCAGCTGCAGGCCCACAATGGTCACCACCACGATCAAAGAATTGCGCAGCCCGTAGCGGAACAGCACCCGTCCTGCCCCCAGGCCCTTGGCATTCGCCGTGCGGACGTAATCGGTTTTCATGGTCTCGATCATCGAGGCCCGGGTCTGGCGCATGATCACCGCCGCGAGCGATGTCCCCAGGATCACGGCCGGCAACGTCAGGTAATACAGCCCCTTGACCGGGTTGGAGACCACGTCGACATACCCCGAGGCGGGGAACCAGCCGAGGGTGACCGCGAGGTAGAGGATGGCCAGGATTCCCAGCCAGAAGTTAGGGACGGATAGCCCGATCAGCGCGAAGCCGTTGGTGATCCATTCCGGCCAGCGTCCGCGGAACCGTTCGGCGATGACGCCAAAGACAATACCGACGACGACGGCG
>JBBSSN010000127.1:0-6281 GCA_038242035.1 Actinomycetales bacterium | reverse complement strand
CGCCCGAAGTCGATGGCACCATCTCCCATGTAGCCGCGGGACAGTAACGCATCAGCCGCAATCGGCAGGTTAAAATCGCTGACCTGATAGGACGCGATCCTGCCCTCCGCACCGGCGCGGGCAATCTGCTCCCGCAGGTATGGGTCCCACCAGAGGTGAAAGGTGTCGACGACGACGCCGACGGCGGCGGCAGGGTGCGGTGCGGCCAGGTCTAAGGCCTGCGCCAGGGTGGACAGCACGGCACGGTCCGCGGCGTACATGGGATGCAGCGGTTCCAGGACCAGTCGCACGCCGTGGTCCAGTGCGAACGGCACCAGCTCGGCGAGCCGGTCCGCCACGCGTTCCCGTGCAGCCGCGAGATCCTTATCCCCGCTGCCGGAAACGGCACCGCTGTCCACAGCGCCGGGGGAAACGCTGAACGCCGGCAGACCACCGACCACCAGGATCAGCTCCGTGGTCCCCAGAGCCTGCGCTTGAAGGATCGCAGCCTTATTGTCTGCCAGCGCCGCAGCGTGCCCGGACCTGTCCGCGGCGGTGAGAAAGCCGCCGCGGCACAGACTCGAGACCTGCAGCCCGGATGCCTTCACCAGCTGCACGGCCGCAGCCAGGCCGGCCTCCGCCACCTTGTCCCGCCAGAGGCCTATGTGACCCAGTCCGGCGTTCAGGCACAGGTTCAGAGCCTGCTCCAGTGAGGCTTTCTTGATGGTGGCGGTGTTAATCGATAGTCGGCTGAAATCGCTCATGCTCCCGGGACCCCCGCGACCTCAAGAAACCGCTGCATCCGTTCCGCCGCCAACTCGGGCCGCAGCAACAGGCCGGCGTCGTTGGCGAGCCGGAACAGCTGGACTAAATGGGCCACGCTGCGGCCGGACTGCAGACCGGCAATCATCTGGAACCCTCTCTGGTGGCCGTTCAACCAGGCCAGGAAGGCGATCCCCGTCTTGTAGTAATACGTCGGGGCGGCGAAGATATGCAGGCCCAACGGCCGGGTGGAGTCCAGGATCGCGCGCGCCTTCGCCGGTTCGCCGTCGTCGTAAGCCTGCAGCGCAGTGGAGGCCGCGGGCGCAATGGCGGCGAAGATGCCCAACAGCGCGTCCGAATGCCGCTGCCCGTCGCCGTCAATGAGCTCCGGATAATTGAAGTCGTCGCCGGTGTAGAGCCGCACTCCGTCCGGCAGTGCCGCGCGCAACGCGACCTCGTGCGCAGCATCCAGCAGCGAGACCTTAACACCATCCACCTTCCGGGGCAAGGCCCGGACCAGCTGCAGGAACGTTTCCGTGGCTGTGGCAACATCGTCGCTGCCCCAATAACCGGCCAACTCGGGGTCAAACATCGGTCCCAGCCAATGCAGCACCACCGGATCCTGCGCCTCGGACAGCAGGGTTGAATAAACATGCAGATAGTCTTCGGCTCCGCGCGCTGCCGCCGCGAGCTCGCGGGAGGCCATAATAATGACCTTGGCGCCGGAACGTTCGACGACGGCGATCTGCTCACGGTAGGCGGTCAGGACGGCTTCGATTGCGGCATCGCCGCGTTCAGCTGCACCAGCACCGAGTTGGTCGGTGCCTGCACCGCACGCCAACAGGTCCCGCACCGTGCGATCATCGGTGGCGATGGCCGCCGCTTCAGCAGCACTGCGCCGGATCAACTCCTGCGTTGCCGGCCAATCCAGACCCATGCCGCGCTGTGCGGTGTCCATCGCGTCGGCGACGCCAAGCCCCCAGCTCCACAGCTCACGGCGGAACGCCAACGTGGACTCCCAATCAATGGCTGCCGGACTCCCCGGCGTGTTCTCCGCCAGTGCCAGCGGAACCACGTGCGCGGCGGCATAGACGTTGCGGGAGCGGATCGGCCGCGTCGGGCGGCTCCAGGGACCGGGTTCATTGAGAACCACAGATTCCAGCCGGCCGGCTGCATCGGGCAGCATGACAGTCATCTTCTTTGCGCTGGCCATTAGAGCGCGATTTCCGGGATATCGAGGGTCCGGCGCTCTTCGGAGGACCGCAGGCCCAGCTCGGCGAGCTGCACGCCGCGGGCGGCGGAGAGCAGCCCGAAGCGGTGCTCTCGACCGGCTGCGACGTCGCGCAGGAACTCTTCCCACTGCAGCTTGAAGCCATTGGCCAGTTCCGCATTGGCCGGCACATTCTGCCACTGATCCCGGAAGGGATCGGTGACCGGGAGATCCGGGTTCCAGACCGGTTTGGGGGTATTGCCACGCTGCTGGGATACGCACTTATTCAGGCCGGCGACGGCGGAACCATGCGTTCCATCCACCTGGAATTCCACCAGTTCATCGCGGTATACCCGCACCGCCCAGGACGAATTGATTTGGCCCACCACCGGATCCCCCGCCGGCGTCTCCAGTTCGAAGATGCCGTAAGCGGCGTCGTCGGCCGTTGCCTTGTACTCCCGGCCATGCTCGTCCCAACGGGCCGGAATGTGCGTGGCAGTCCTGGCAGTGACGGATTTGACCGTGCCGATGATGCCCTCCAGCACGTAGTTCCAATGGCAGAACATATCGCTGGTCATCCCGCCGCCATCCTCCTTGCGGTAATTCCAGGACGGCCGTTGCGCAGCCTGGATGTCCCCTTCGAAGACCCAGTAGCCGAATTCGCCGCGGATGGAGAGGATTCGGCCGAAGAACCCTTCGTCCACCAGGCGCCGCAGCTTCACCAGGCCGGGCAGGTAAAGCTTGTCGTGGACCACTCCGGCCGTTACGCCGGCATCGCGCGCAATCCGGGCCAGCTCCACCGCCTCCTGAAGCGTCTCCGCCGTCGGCTTTTCCGTGAATATGTGCTTACCGGCGGCCATCGCTTTCTTTAGCGTGACGGCGCGCAGACTGGTCATCGACGCGTCAAAGACGACGTCGACACTCGGGTCGTTGATCACGGCGTCCAGATCGGTGCTCCAGTGGTCCACGTTGTGCAGCTTCGCCAGCTCGCGGACCTTGGCCTCATTGCGGCCGACCAGAATCGGCTCGATCACGGCCTTCGTTCCGTCGTCCAGGAACAGACCGGCGTCACGCAGCGGAAGGATGGACCGCAGCAGATGCTGCCGGTACCCCATCCGGCCCGTGATGCCATTCATGGCGATGCGGATGGTTCGGGTTTGCTCAGTCATGGTTTCTCCGTGGTCCGGGGCGGGAAGGGAAAGCCGGCGGGAAAGCGTTTGGAAAGCGCTTTCCATACGTTTCCATTGTGCGGTTTCCCAGCGGGATTAGCAAGGGAGGTCCGCGTGTGAGCGAACCTTGCACGCGCGCCAGGTCGCTGTCATGGGGTTTACTGGACATACGGCGGGAAGGCTCCCAGCACGCCCGCCCACCACACAGCAGTCCGTTGCACAGCAGTCCGTTGCACAAGGTCCCTCATGACAAGGTCCCTCAAGACAATGGTCCGCAGCACAACGGCCCACAGGAAAACAGCGCACAGGAGGAAAATGGCCGCCGTCACGTTGCGCGATGTTGCCCATGCCGCCGGGGTGTCGCTGGCCACCGCTTCCCGCGTACTCAACGGCTCCGCGCGAACGCCGAGGGAGGACGTCACTGCCCGCGTGAAGGCCACCGCAACGTCCCTTGGTTATGTGGCCAACGCCCAAGCGCAGTCCTTGGCTACCTCGGTGACGGGGCTGATCGGGCTGGTGGTTCATGACATCGCCGATCCTTATTTCGCCGGGATTGCGAGAGGATTCCAGCAAACCGTCCGGGCGCACGGGAAAACCGTACTACTGGCTGCTGCGGACGGGACCGCATCAACCGGGACGGCGGTATCCGGATCGGAATCGGGCACAACAGCGGAGGACGAGGCGCGAGCGGTGGAGATTTTCGCCGGCCGCCGGGCAGACGCAATTGTCCTGGCGGGGTCGCGACACACTCAGGAAGCCGACGGCAGCGGCAACATCCATCTCGCAGAGCTGCTATCCCGATTCCACGCCAACGGCGGGCGCGCGGTCCTGCTAGGGGTGGTGCCGGCCGGGATGGAGGGAGCTGTGGAGGGGATCGCCATGCCTAACCAGGAGCTTGGACGCCAACTCGCCTTGGCCCTGCACGCGGCCGGACACCGCAACTTTGTCATCCTCGGCGGCCCGGAAGGCATGGCCACCTCGGATGCACGCATCATCGGCCTGCAGCAGGGTTTGCGGCAGTCGGGCGGTGCCCCTGCGCACGTGCTGCGCAGCGCTTTCAGGCGCGACGGCGGATACTCGGCCGCCGCCGCCGTCGCTGCTCTCGCCATGCCAGACCGGGCCGCGCCCGAAATCGACGCGCCCGAAATCGCCGTGTCCGAAGCCGCTGGGCCCGAAGCTCATGTGCCGCTCTGCGCGGTAGCCACGAACGATGTCATGGCGATTGGTCTTATAGCCGGTCTGCGTGACGCCGGCGTCGACGTACCCGGCGCCGTCGCCGTCGCCGGCTTTGACAATATTGAGACCCTGCGGGATTTTTCCCCGGCACTGACCACCGTGCACATCCCGCTCGAAGATGTCGGCCACCAAGCCGCTCTCGCAGCCCTCGGCCTTCCTGCAGATCCGGAGCGCCTACTGACCGCGGACCGGATGCCCGTCCTGCTGCGCGCGTCCACCCACATCGACAGCATTCCCCGGCACCAACAGAAGCGACCTGGAGGTAGCGGAGGCAACGACGGCAGGCAAAAAACGATGCGCACCGCCCCGTAGGCTCGAAGCCCTGCTACGTCCCCGACGTCCGGACGTGCCGCTGCCGTCAGTGGTGCTGCCGTCAGTGGTGCTGCCGTCATTGGTGCTGCCGCACGGTGACACGAGTGCTTGTAGTGCATTTGTATAGTTGAGACATGGCAATCTCCCTGGCGGATCTGCTGGCAGCGCCGCAGCTTCACCTCAAGAACCTCGGCGCCGCACAGGGCACCTTGAGATCCCCGATCCAATGGGCGGCGGTGACCGAATTAGAGAATCCGCAGCCGTTCCTCAGCGGCGGTGAGCTGGTGCTGACTACGGGGCTCAATAGTGTCACGGCCGCCGCCCAGCGAACGTTTGTCCGCCAGGTGCAGCGTGCCGGCGCCGTCGGAATTGGTTTTGGCATCGGGCTAGGCCACGATCAGGTGCCCCCAGCGTTGGTTGCGGAGGCGAACCGATGGGGAGTTCCCGTCGTCGAGGTCCCGTACCGGACGCCATTTATTGCCATTGGCAAGCTAGTGGCGGACTCCCGCTCGGCGGATCATTACGCCAAGCTCGAGAGGCTGCTGACCCAGCATCAGATTTTGGCCCAATCGCTGCTCTCCGGCGGTGGACTGGCCACCCTTCTGGCCAAGCTGGCAGGTATGATTCGCACAGACGCTGTATTGACGCAGTTTAACAGCGAACTTTTCAGCACGTGCCCGGGCACAGCCGTCGACGACGACAACTGGCTGCCGGTGGTCCTCGCAACGGGTAAGCGCGACGCCAGCACGCTCTGGCTGCGTAAGCCGTTCGAGGACGGAGCGATTATCGATTATGCCAAGGGTCTGATCGGCGTCGAGTTGAACAACGTGGTGCAGCGCCGACACGCGGCACGCCAGCTCGCCGGGCAGGTGATTGCGGATATTATCCGCGGCTCGTTGGAAGGTCCCGACGCCGCCGCCCGGCTACAGAGTGTCGGCGTTAACCCGGGGATCAAGAATATGGTGCTGCTGGTGAAGTCTCCTCCCGGCCGCACGGGTACGCTGGGCGCGATGGCCCTGCCGCAGCTGCTCGAACCCGCCGTGGCCGCGGTTCTGGGCGATGGGGAGCAGCAGGAACTGCTCATAATCTGCCCGGCAGGCATCGGCTCTCCGGCCGCCTTGGGGCGTGCATTGGGGCGGCAAGTGGCGGATGTCGGGGTTAGCGCGCCAGTGGGGATCGGTGGTGCCTATGCACAGGCCAATGGGCTGCGCTGGAGCTATTTCGAAGCCAAGGAAGCCGCTTCCCGTGGGCTTGCGGTCAATGAGCCCGAACGGCTCAGTCTGACCTCGCTGTTGCTGGCCAGCGAGGACGTGCCGATGGCGGACGTGGCGGCCGAGGCGTTGGCCCCCCTCCTGGCCTTTGACGCCGCCCACGCTGCCGAACTAGTCACCACGCTGGAGAGCTATCTGCAGCTCAACGGCTCTGTGGCGTCCGTGGCGGAAGCGCTGACATTACACCGGAATACCGTCCGCTACCGGCTGACGCAGATCGCGGAGCTGACAGGCTATGATCCGGCTGTTACGGCGGATCGCGTTCAGTTGTGGCTGGCCTTAGCCGTGCGGCGGCTTGCCCGGGCCTAGCTGCTCAACCCGGTCCGCCGTCGTCGTCCCGGG
>JBBSSN010000126.1:0-6292 GCA_038242035.1 Actinomycetales bacterium | reverse complement strand
TGCTAGTACGGCACCTCGAAGATTTGCCGGCGCAGCTCATCGGCGGCGGCCGCGGGCCTGACCAGCCGTGTCAGAAAGGCAGTATCCACGGTTTCCAAGCACCAGCGAAGCAGCACTGAGCGCATCCGCTCCAGTACGTCGTCGAACTTTCCTTCGACGGCGAGGTTCCGTCGTTCTCCGGGGTCAGCGTCAAGGTCGAAGAGCTGTTCACGCCATTTACCCCAGTTATATACTGCGTATTTGTAACGGCCGTGGATCACTGCCCGACCCGTCGTCGCAGGTTCGCTGCCGCCGTCGAACTTGGTTTCGATGACCACAGAGCGGGCGTCCGGGTCCAGCACGCTCGATCCGTCCAGACCAGGTGGCGCTGCTATGCCGGCCGCCTCACACAGGGTGGGCAGCAGACCCAGCACCGCGGCGACCGGGGTGCCAATGCGCCGGGCTGGCCGGTCAGGAACGCGCAGCAGGAACGGGACTCGGATACATTCCTCGAAGAGAGCCGATTTTTGGTTCCAGCCGTGCGAGGAGTCACCATCGCCGTGGTCGCTAATGAAGGCGACGATGGTGTTCCCGGGATCAGAATCCACGGCGCTGAGCAGCGTGCCAATCCGTTCGTCTACCCTGGACACCAGCCGTGCGTAGACATCACGGTAGCGGCGCCAATCCTCGGCTGTGTAAGCCGTCGTGCCGTACCGGGCTGCAGCCGCAGCGTATTCCTGCTCCGGTGCCTGCGCGGCGAACGGGGCACGGGAGAAGTTTTCCGGTAGCGGAGGGCAGTCAGGCAATGACGACGGCGAAACGTCGCCGTAGGGGAGTGGCTGCAGCCGTGCGTGCTCGCAGATGGTGTGCGGATCGTCAAAGGAAGCGACCAGTAGAAACGGCTTCGAGGACCGGCGCGTCGCGAGCCACTGCGTGCAGGATTCGACCAGTCCTTCGTCACCGAAGTCGTGGATGGGCGTGAAGCCGTCGGCGGCTTGCGCGCTGGCCTGGCGGGCGTGCCATTTCCCGGCGTAGGCACAATCGAAGCCGTTTTCGGCGAACCAGTGCCCTAGGCTGTGTGGCCCACGGCCGGGCTCGCCCGCGGTCGGGTCTGCGTCCGAGGGGAATTCGCGCCCGTTGCCATCGATCCCCAGCCGGTGCGGATATTTTGCCGTCAGCATGGAACTGCGGGCCGGGACGCAGAGCGGAAAGCTGGTGTAGGCGCGCGTGTACCTGGCGGAGTCTGCTGCGAGGCGGTCCAATGCGGGGGTGGAAAAGTGTTCATGTTCTCCTGCCTCCTTGTTGAATACGTGCGCCGCGAACTGATCAGCCATGATCAGCAGGATGTTCGGCAGGCCCTCAGGCATTGGCCAGCTCCTTGAGGGCTGCGAGGCCAATCCAATCGTCCCCGGCGGTTTGCAGCTCAGCAGCCAATCGGGCAGCCCACAAACTGTTCACATCTGGATCCAGCACGGGCACCAGCTCATAGGGATCCTGGCGCAGGTCATAGCATTCTGTTTCCAGCCCGGCGCCCGGGCGCAGCCGGGCGATGAACTTGTTGGTGCTGGTCCGCAGGCCGCGGATGTCCTGGTCGGTGGGATGCAACGGATAACAGTAATAGGTGGCTACGGCCTCCGCCTCCGGCTCCGCCGCGCCCAGCAGCACCGGGGCGAGATTTGTGCCCCGCATTTGCTCTGGAATCCGGTCGGTGAAGCCGGCAAGGCCCAGCAGGGTGGGTGCTATATCCAGCGAGCAGAACAGTGCCGGCTGCGTGCCGGGGGCAATGTGTCCCGGCCAGCGGATGAGGCACGGCAGCCGCATGGACTCCTCGTACGGGACGTTCTTGTAGAGCAGGTCGTGGCTGCCCATTTGCTGGCCGTGGTCCGAGGTGAAGACCACAATCGTGTCCTGCGCCAGATCCAAGTCCGCCAGGGCGTCCAGCAGCCGGCCTACCTGCGCATCGATGGCCGTCACTGCCGCAAAATACAGCGGGGCAATAACCGCCGCCGCCAGACCCACGTGACTGGCGAGGGCAACGTTGGGCCGGTTCAGCAGCTGTTCCGCCGGCATGTCGGCGTAATCCGTGGCGTGGCCCGGCGGCAGGTGGTCGAAGGGCTGGTGTGGGGGATTGAAAGAGACTGCGAGGGCGAAGGGTTCCTTGCCGGTCGCGGTCCCGGCCAGGAACTCCAGGGCTACATCCGTTTCATGCTCTGCGGACCATTTGTTGACGTTGATGCGCTGCTCCCGCGGAGCATCACCCTCCCAGTAATGCGGGCTCAGGTGCAGATCATTGCAGCCGTAGGAGTGCCAGAAATCAAAGCCGAACCGGCTCTCCGGTGGCGAATAGGCGTCCCAGTACCTGCCGTCCTCCAAAGGACCGCTGCCGTGGATGGCATCTGCCGCCGTCGGCGCCTGCAGGTGCCATTTTCCGATGTACCCGGTCCGGTAGCGGGCCTCCTTTAGCACCTGGGCCCAGCTGGGCGCCCCCGGCCGCAAACCCACTGCAGGTGCTGTGCCGGAATTGACATTGAGTGTCACGTGACTTTCCTGCGGCGGCTGGCCGGTGATTAGCATGGCCCGGTGCGGGCTGCACACCGGGTAATTGCTGACCGCGTTGGTCAATACTGCCCCGTCAGCCGCCAGGCCGTCCAGAGCCGGTGTCCTGACCGGATCCCCGCCCGGTTCAAGGCACATGGCCCGGAACTGGTCGGAGATAATGAACAACAGGTTGGGATGGTGGGTCCGTGCGGTTTCCATTCCGGATGCTTACTTACCCATGCCCAGGGTCAGGCCCTCAGTGAGGCGCCGGCCCAGCCAGATGTAGATGATCAGCATGGGCAGGACCACAATGCACAGCCCCGCGAAGAGCCCGCCCCAGTCCGCACCGGAGTACGTCTGCTGCTGGACGAATGAGATCAAAGCCACCGGCAGCGTATATTTTTCCGTCGACTGAATCAGCGTCAGGGCCAGCAGCGTTTCGTTCCAATGCGAGATCACCTCGAGTACGAAGGCGGTCAGAATGCCGCCCTTGGCCAGCGGCAGCGTGATGCGCACAAAGGTCCGCAGCGCAGAAGCACCGTCCAGCGCCGCGGCCTCCTCCATCTCCAGCGGCAGTGAGCGGAAAAAGGCCGTCAGCAGGAACACGGTGAACGGCATGGACACCCCGATGTAAACCAGATTCAGACCGATCAGACTGTCGGTCAGGTAGACCTTGTTCAGCATCACGAACAGGGGAATGAGGATCACCTGGGCCGGGATGCCCAGGCCAAGAATGAAATACATGCTGAGCCCCTGGGTGAAACGGCTTTCCACCCGGCTGAGGTAGTACGCAGCCGGAGCCGCGAATGCCACTGTCAGTAGAGACGAGACTCCTGTGGTGATCACGCTGTTGAAGGTGGCGGTGGCGAAGTCACCCACTGTCCAGGCACGGACAAAGTTATCCGGCGCCAGCGACGTCGGCAATCCCCACGGATCGCTGAGGATGGAGCGGGTGTCCCGGAAGGCCTGCATCAGCATCCACAACAGCATCACAATGCTCAGGGCCACGATCAGCCAGAGCAGCACTATGCCGACGGTGCGCAGCGGGCTGCGGTCTGCACGCAGGGCAGGGCTACTGGCGGCGCCGCTGGCACTTTTGCGCGGGCGCTTCGGTGGTCCGGACTGTCCGCTGGCCGAAGTCTTGGTTTTGTGGCGGATTGTCGTACGGGAGGCGGGTTTGTTCAGAGTAGACATTGCTGCTCCTAAAATTCGACGGCGTCGCGGCGCATTGCGCGGCGCAGCACCACTACCAGGACGGAGACCAGGGCCAGTGAAATCACTGCCGATGCCGTCGCGGCACCGTAGGCCGGCGTCGACTGGCCGGAGAATGCCGTGACGTAGGTGTACACGGCCGTGGTCCAGCTTTGGGTAGGCGGAATGCCTGTTCCGCTGCTGCCGCCAAAGACCCAGATGATTTCAAAGATTTTTACTGAGGAGATGGTCCACAGCACCGCACACGTGCCAAACACATCCCAGGTCAACGGCAGGATCACGTAACGCAGGCGTTGAAAGGCGGTTGCCCCGGCCAAGGCGCAGTCTTCGTAGTAGTACGGCGGAATACGGTCCACACCAGCCATCAGGATCGTGGTGTAGTAACCGGTGGTGGTGGCCACCATTGTCACCATGATCAGCGGAAAGATGTTTTCCTGCGCCAGCCATGCAGGCGGTTCCTTGACGCCTAGCGGTGCCAGCAGCGTATTGACAATTCCGCCGGGGTTGAAGATGAACCCCGCCAGCACGCCGAACACGAGGGCGTTGATCAGGTGCGGAAAGAAGATTACCGAACGGACTATCTTGCGGCCCGCCATGTCCCGCAGCACCAGCGACATGGCGAAGGCCAGCACAAAGATGGCGATGCCCACCACAAACAGCAGCAGCAGCGTATTGCCGAAGGACTTCAGGAACAGCGGGTCTTTGAAGACCCTGACGTAGTTCTCGCCGCCCACAAATTCCATCGGGCCCGAACCTGACCAGCTGTGAAAGCTGATCCACACTGCTGCGAGGGACGGAACCACAAACAGAATGGTGTAGAGGATGAAGGCCGGACCGACGAATGGGATCAGCAGCTTCTTACGCTGACGGTCAATGCTGCTGCCGGCTCCGCGTCTGGCCGCCCTGGCCTGCTTAGCCGGCTTGCCCGTCTTTGCGCCGTCCGCCAGCAGCACTGTATCCACTGCCGCGTTGGCATCTACCTGTGACATCAGCCGTTGTCCTTCCAGTACTGGATTTGGGCATCCTTCATCTGCTTGACAAAGTCATCCGCTGAGGTTTTGCCCAGAAAGAGCTGGTCGTCCTTGGGCCAAAAGACTTTCTCCACGTAGCCCGGGTAGGTCACGCCGTCGTTCTGCAGGTAGACCGAAGGAGCGGCGTCCAAGGCCTTCTTGACGGAAGCCATTTCGGGGGAGATGGCAGCATCCGCACGAATGGGTAGCACCTTGGCATCGGTGCCATACGCATCCTGGTACTTCTTGCCCAGAAGGAACGTCGCAAGCTGCTGTGCCTTGTCCTGGTTCTTGGCTTTGGCCGGCACCGCGAACCCTACGAAGTCAGCCCGCTGTGACGTGGGCTTGCCGTCGATGGCGGGGAAGGGGAAGGAGGCGTACTGGAAGCCGGGGCTGGCGTACGTGGCCGTTTCAGTGGGCGTCCAGGAACCATTTAGCATCAACGCGGCTTTGCCGCTGGCCCACAGTTGTTGCTGCGCCGGCCACTTGCTGGCGGCATAGCCGTTGATCAGGTAGTCGCCATTGACAATCTTCTCCACCCGCTTGGCTGCGGCCAGTACGGCCGGGCTGTCCCAGCCGGCACCGGATTTGTCCGAGGCCAGCTTGTAGAAGGAGCCGGGACCTTCCGCACGGATCAGGGCGGTGGTAAACCACAGCGAGTTGTACCCGGCAATGTCCCCGTCGGCGGCCAGCGGAGTCTCACCGTTGGCCTTGAGCTTGTCCAGTACCGAGGTGAAATCATCCCAGGTTTTTGGCGGACTGGCAGCGAGCTCGGGGTGGGTAGCTGCATCGAACCAGATTCCATCCGAGGTCAGGCTGTACGGCAGCATCCACGGTTGGCCGTCCTTGTTTTTAATGTTGGACGTGGCCAGGTATTTGGCTGGAATGAGCCCGGAGACCTTTTGGCCGTCGACGCTGGTGTCGTAGGCCTTGGTCAGCGGGGCGGCCTGGCCGGTATTGCCCAGTACGGGAGCCAGCTTGGCATACGGACCGTCCACCAGGTCCGGAACGTTGTTGGTGTTCAGGGCGGGCACCAGCTTTTCGGTGTTGGAGCGGCCCTGCCACTGGGCTTTGACCTGCGTTCCGGTTTCCGCTTCGAAGTCGGAAATAGCCTTCGCTATGACTTTCTGCTGCGGTTCACCTTCCTTCCACATGGACCAGTAGGTCAATGAACCGCCGGTGGTGGAATCCGAGCCTGTGCCTGCAGTGCCTGTTCCACCGCCGCAGGCGGAGAGCGCCAGCACCGCGCCTGCGAGTATGGCCATGGGCCGGATGTAACGGGCTGCTGCGCCCATACAAATCACCTCTTGATCTTGGAGAGCCGCGGCATACGGCCCAGTGAGACGACTATCACAGCTGTAAAAGATAGGATTCAATAAGTACTGAAAGAAGATTGAACTCGTTGCGGAGCCGCCCCGGCCCGCTTTTGATCACGCTTTGCCGCCCGGATCGGAGCAGCAGAGTTGGAATCGCCAAAATGTTGCACAGGTACTCCTTTATTACTCTCTTAATTCCGGGCCACAATGATCCGGACAGGACGAGCGGCAGAACTA
>JBBSSN010000125.1:0-6348 GCA_038242035.1 Actinomycetales bacterium | reverse complement strand
GCGGGAGCCGATGTCAGCCATGCGTGGCACTTCCAGTTCAGCATCCTGCGGGTCTTTTCCCCCAGCGCACCGGCGGCGCAAGTGGATGCGGCCGAAACACACTTCAAGAAGGCACTGCTCTCGCGCCAAACAGGCCACAACCGCAACTAGCCATTTCGGTCGGCGCCCGCGCCGGCTCGGATGTCACCCGGCTGCTTCTTCAGCGGCCAGCTCGGCACAGCGTTCCACTTTCTGTGCGTGAAAGAGCTCGCCATTCACTTCTTCGATCTCTCCCGGAAGTAGCGCCTACTGACGCGCCCCTGCCTTCCAAAGCGCGGCGTCAAGGTCCCCGGGACGCCAGCCGCGATCGGCGGCCGCAGCTCGGATGACGGCAGCAAGGTGGCCGTAATCCGTTCGTTCGATTCCGGCAGCCCTGGTAATTCGTGTTAAACGCCTGTCGATGGCGACAGCCGAGATACCGACGAGGATCTCCAAGTAGTCCAGAGTCTTCGACCCAACGTACTTCACCCGGTCCAGATCCTTCCGTAGCACCGGCCCGCGCTGAGGGTCAGACAGCGTTGCTCGGAAGTCATCAATCGTTTCGACCTGATGAAGCTCGAGCACGGCTGCCATTTGCCCGACCTGAAGGGTGCGGGATGGTGATCGGTACTTGATTACCTCACCGAGGTCGTGCTCTCGCAATCGCTTGCGTAACCCGGACGTGGTCTCCGCATCCGGCCACGCTTCTTTTACCGCCCGGGCAGCCGGTTGTACGACGCTCTTGTAGTCCCGCTGGCGCTGCAGTGCCGCCTCCACAAGAGCTGCGCCCATGTGCCCCCAACCGCGGCTGACCTGCTCAGAGCCACTCACGCCGATGGAATCCAAGTGAGCCAGCAGCTGGGCCGCGTCCTTTTCAACAGTCATAGGAGAATCCTTGCACGACACGACACGACACGAGACGCCGACGGGACGGACCCCGCATACCGCCCGGAGTTCCTGTGCCCTGGAACCGCTGACTTGCCGATCTGACGTGAAGAAAGCCGCACCGGCAAACCAAACGTAGGGCGCGCGCTGCCCCCACCGGAATACGTGCCCCACCACAACGGGTACGACACCCTTCAACCCGGGCCACTCCGGGCACGCGAATGGCGAAATTAGACTCATATCAAACTTCCGTCGCTTGCTTCGTGGGGGTAGAGAGTACGACGTCCAGACAGGCGGCGATTTCAGTTGGATGACCCCGAAGAGTTTGCAGAAGAGCACGGCAGGCCGCTACCGAACCTCCGACATATCCGGGCCATCGTTGCCCGCTGAACACTGACCTCGTGCCGCACAGCGTGCCAACTGGCGCCTGATCCTCGCAGTCACAAGATGCGGAGCTCGCGGAGTCGTTTCGCCATTCCGGCTCCGTCCGGGGCATAGACCCAGTCCGTGGACGGTGCAGGGTGATCCTGGTGACCGTCCGCGGACCGTCCCCCGGAGAGAACTGACTCGCCTACCGAGAGCTGCCGGATTGCTACAGCAGCCGTCAGATCAGGGTGCCGCCGGGAAAAATCGGCGTAGATTTCCTCATCGTGCTGGCCGTTATCGCCGATGAGTAACCAACGGATCCCCGGGAATTCCTTGGCGAGGAGTTCGAGATTTCTCCTTTTGTGTTCCCGTCCGCTGCGGAACCACCGTTCTTGGGTCAGACCCCAGTCGGTCAACAGCAGCGCTCCTGCCGGATACATATTCCGGGCGAGGAAACGGGCCAGCGTAGGGGCAGCATTCCACGGACCGGTGGAGAGATAGATGACCGGTGCATCCGGATACTCTACGGCGAGCCTGTCCATTAAAACCGCCATCCCCGGTGTCGGAGTGCGTGCGTGTTCGCTGACGACGAAGGTGTTCCACAGGGCGAGGAAGGGCCGCGGCAATGCCGTGACCATGACGGTGTCGTCTATGTCCGACACGATTCCAAACCGTGTGTCAGGGGCAATGACGAAGATCGGCGCTTCCACGGGGCCCGTCCCTACCATCCGGAACACCGCGGTATGCCAGCCAGGGTCTAGGCGGACCTGAACGTTTGTGTCTATCAATCCGCCACGATCAGCGCGCACGCGGTGCAATTCCCCGCCGAGTTCGATCTCGACTTCCCGGTTCTGCACGGGGACGCTCGTGAAAGCACGCCACCCGCGGACGTTTCCGACCACGGCCTTGGCAGCTCGGTCCGTCCGGTCGCCGGCGCCGTGATTACTTGCCAGCAGGACCCGCCCCAACACCCGAACCCGGGTCGGAGTCCCGTATCCGGAATATGCCACCATCTGCTCGACGAAATTCCAGCGCTTGGCCTGTCGGACCCGCAGCCGGTAGAAGGCGCTTCCCAGCCGCAGAACAGCGTGGAAGAAGGGCCTGCTGTGCGTCCTGGCTGTGGACGACGGGTTTGGGGACGACGGGTTTGGGGACGGCTCGCTCATGCTCAAACTGTGCCACACCGGGCGATGTCGTGCCCATCAATACCGATGGTTATGTGCTGTGCGGTTGACATCGCACCGCATTACGCGGATGGGTTAAGCCCCCGGTGAGGAGAATCCGGACCGTGTATATCGGTCAGCGACCAGCGTGCGAGTCGGCCAGGGCCAGGCGGGCCCGGCTTTCCTCTTCGCGCAGGTTTTGCGCCGTGCTGCTCACCGAGCGGATGATCGCTTTCAGATCCGAACGCAGTTCACGCTGATCCATTCCCGCGGTTTCCAGCAGCCCGGTCTCCATCTGATGAGCTGAATCCAGCAGGCCCCGGCCCTCATCCGAGAGAGAGACCAGGTGGCTGCGCCGGTCCTGGGTGCTGCGGACCCGGTGGACGTGTCCGTGGCTTTCCAGCCGGGAAAGCGTCTTACCCATGGTCTGGGCCTGCACCCTAACGATTGATGCCAGCTGCGCCTGCGTCATGGGACCGTGGGCCGCGAGGACGTCGAGAGCGATAATGCCGGCGTGGGTCATACCAATACTGGCCAAGCGCTCATTCCACGCATGTTCAACAAGGCGTGCTGCGGTAGAGAGTAAGCGGCTGCTGGGCCATTGATCCATGTCGGGCATGCAAATAAGTATAGACCCGCATTATCACAGTCCTCCCGGACCCGGCATGTTGCGTCCGGTGGAACGGACCCTCCGGCAGGATTGTCGGTGTCCGCGGCTACGCTGGGATTAACGAGGTGCGGCGCTGGATACAACAGCGGCATTACCCGCGACAGAGGGCAGGGGCAGCTATGGACACGGCAGGTATGGACACGGAAGCGGGTGGCCGGCTTGCCGTGGGTGACAAGGGACCGGAATTCACGCTGGGAGATTCGGCCGGGAAAAGGGTCTCCCTGGCTGACTTCCGCGGGCGCAAAACGGTCATTTATTTCTACCCGGCGGCCTCCACCCCGGGCTGTACAACGCAAGCGTGTGACTTCCGGGATAACTTGAATTCCCTGAAGTCTGCCGGGTACGAGGTGCTGGGGATCTCGCCGGACCCGGAACCGAAGCTGGCCAAGTTCGCCGATGCGGAAAACCTGAACTTCCCGTTGCTCTCCGATGAGGATCACGCTGTGGCGCATGCCTATGGCGCCTGGGGTGAAAAGAAGAATTACGGGAAGACCTATCAGGGCCTGATCCGGTCGACCATCGTGCTCGATGGTGAGGCCACGGTGAGCCTGGCGCAGTACAACGTCCGCGCCACCGGCCATGTTGCCAAGCTGCGGCGGGATCTGGGCCTGGACTAGCGGCGGAGCGCATCCGGCGGGACCTGTAGGATAAAGGCTGTATTTCGCCGACGGCGCCCGTCTCAGGGACGCCGCACGGCAGGCGCGAGTGGTGAAATTGGCAGACACGCAGGATTTAGGATCCTGTACCTTCGGGTGTGCGGGTTCAAGTCCCGTCTTGCGCACACAAATATGGCACACATGACGTCCGGCGGCGGCTCCAGGCTGGGTGCACCAGTGGCGGTCCGACGCCGGCACTCCGGAGTAGCGGCCGGATTGGACAGGCGCGGACTGACGTTGGCGATGGCAGCTGAATCAGACCGCCTGCGAACGTGCCGACGGCGGAACCGTTACGTTCGCGGTCGTTGCCGGTGTGCCGCCGTCGTCCTGCATGGCACACGCAGCCAGCAGCAGGAGGAAGATCAGCCTGGCCCGCCAAGTCACCGGACAGGGTACCCATCCGGTTTACGGCGTGATACGAATTACTAGTGAAGGGACTGAAGATCACACCGAGGCATCGGCTCCCCTTCGAAATGCTCCCCACTGGTTGCTCAGGACCGGCCGGGGAAAGGGTGGGCGTCAGGGCCATACGGTCCCGGCGCCCACTCGTACCTCCCGGCCTTCCCCTTCAGCCAGCCTGCACCGGCATCTACTAGACTGGGCAGCTCTGCGGAAATGGCTCCGCACCGTTGCTGCAATGCAACGCCGAAGTTGTGCCGTGATTAGGTCAGGAAGTGGTGTCCGTAGTGCGTCGGAAGGCTCGTTCGCGGACATCGTTTGGAACTGCGGCGTTGAGGAAGTCAGTGTTCAAAACCGCAGTGTTCAAAACCGCAGTATTCAAAACCGCAGTGTTCAAAATTACCGTCGCCCTGCTGGCGCTCGGCCTCTCGCTCTCGGCATGCACGGCCCAGCCGGCACCGGCTCCTTCCTCTAGTTCGCCGGCCGCATCGGCGACCTTCAATTTTGGCACCGCGTCCGTGCCGTTGGGGTTGGACCCCGCGCTGGAATCGGATTCCGAGTCCTTCCGCGTCACGCGTCAGGTTTTGGAAGGCCTCGTCACGGTTGATGCCACCACGGGCGCGCCCGCTCCGAGCCTTGCGACCAGCTGGCAAGAGCTGCAGGACGGGCTGGCCTATTCCTTTAAACTTCGGCCGAATGTCTCATTCCAGGATGGAACACCGTTCGATGCCGCAGCGGTCTGCACAAACTTCAACCGCTGGTTCACGCTGCCGCCAGCGGCCCGGGGTTACGGCAATGACATCACTTTCCAACAGGTCTTCAAGGCGTATTCGGACGATGCGAAGAATTCCCTCTTTAAGAGCTGCACGGCAACGAGCACCTCGGAGGTCAGGATCGACCTGACCAGCAGGCTGACCGGCTTCCTCCAGGCCATGACCCTGCCTTCCTTTGCCATCTCCTCCCCCGCAGCGCTTTCCTCGATGGGTGCAGACAACCTGACCCGCACCGTGTCCGGGCACACTATCTCCGCATACGGCCAGCATCCGGTGGGGACCGGTCCTTTCACATTCACCTCATGGGAAGGCGGGACCGTCACCCTCAGCGCCAATAAGGACTATTGGGGCGCCAAGGGCCAGATCGGGCTGCTGCGTTTCATCGCCTACGACCAGCCGCAGACCCGGTTGCAGGCGCTTGAAGACGGCAAGATCGATGGCTATGCTCCCGTCACGCCGGGCAATTTTGATCCGCTGGTCAAAAGCGGCGAGCAGATCCTCCAGCGCGACCCCTTTTCCGTGATGTATTTAGGGATTAATCAGGCCGTGCCGGTGATGGCGGACTTGAAGGTACGGCAGGCTGTCGCTACGGCGATTGACAAGGAAACGCTGATTAAGCAGTTCTTCATTGACGGCACGCAGCCCACCTCGCAGTTCATCCCGCCGAAGCTGAGCGGCTTCAACAATTCCGTGGCGGGCTACAGCTATGACCAGGACAAGGCGCGCAAGCTGCTCGCCGAATCCAGCTACCGCGGCGAGGAAATCAAGTTCTACTACCCGACAAACGTGACCCGGACCTACCTTCCCACGCCGGAAAAGGTGTACGCCGAGATCGGACGCGAGCTGACCGCCGTCGGCTTTAACATCAAGCCGATGCCCGTCGATTGGGCCGACGATTACCTGGGGAAGGTCACCAGCGCCGGAGACCACGCACTGGCGTTGATGGGCTGGAATGGCGGTTACGCGGACCCGGACAATTTCGTCGGCCCGCTCTTCGGAACCGCCAACGGAGAATTCGGTTCCAACGATCCGCAGCTGATCAGCAAGATTGACCGTGCGCGCTCACTCCCCGACGGCCCGGACCGCAATGCGGCCTACCAATCCGTCAACACCCAGATTGTGCAGACGGTCCCCGCGGTCCCCATCGCCTTCCCGATCTCCGCGGTGGCGTTGTCCAACCGGGTGGTCAGCTACCCCGTAAGCCCTGTCCTGAACGAGGTTTTCAACCAGATCAAGCTCGCGCAATAGCGCAGCCGGTAATAGCGCAGGCGGCAACGGCCCCGCCGCGCGGAGGACGGCCGCGCGGCAGGGCGTGACCCGGAACGCACAATTACAGCAACCATCCCCCGGCGCGATACGCTTCACGCGCTAGGACCGCCGCTACCGGAGATGGACCGTGACCTTCATTTCGCAGATTC
>JBBSSN010000124.1:0-6365 GCA_038242035.1 Actinomycetales bacterium | reverse complement strand
TGCGGATTGGCGTGCGGTTTGGCATGGGTCATCTGGCGGCGCCCTTTTTCGGCATATCAGCAACTCTTACCTACGCGGCCGCCACCGGCAAGCTGGGCCGCCCGCGGGCCACCACGAAGCCGTTGCCAAGTTGGCGGCGTCCGGACCGGCAGGGATACCGTCAGAACTGCGATTATCCCGGCGTTTTCTCTGTAACCTAAGTGAACGGTTTAGCGATGAGCCACGAGCAACGAGCAACGAGCCGGCTTTTCGAACTGCACTCCGTTGATTCCGCCTTTCCCTACGGGAGGAGAAGATATCGTCAACGTGCCTGAAACGTCGCAAAGCATCATTAAATGACTGCCCCTGTGTACAGGCTGCCCGGGACCAGCCCACCATCGACGTTGGCGATTTACAGACCGAGCAGCGTTCGCCTAAGTGCACGGACGTTGTCCTCGGGCACGGAATACGCTCCATCCCCGCTGTGCCACTCCACCTTGAAGGAGAAGCCCAAGCCGCTCTGAACCTCTTGTCAAACGAGCCCCGCAAGTTTGATGCCGGGACAATCCGAATGGCCGAGGCGTATGCCGTCCGGGCGTCCAAGGCTCTGCGGCTCGCTGTTCGCTGTTCGCTGTTCGCTTAGCTCATCGGACGGAGAAGGCCGATGAGCTAAAGGCCACGGGCACTACTGGCCATTGACAAACTTCCCAGCAAACCTCCCAATTGTCCCGGTTCTGGCGTACCACCGGCTCAGCGACACGATGCACCGCCGCGGCTGCTAGAGCCGATGGCAATTGCTCAACCACATGGCAGAATGTCTTCACACCCTCATCTACGGGACCGCACGTTTCGACGAATGGAGCTGACGGTGAAAAACATCGACGCAGCAGCTAACGGCCAGCCGTCCAGTCACAATAAAGGTACTGCCGCGGGCCAAGACGCCCTTGCAGTGCGTCTGGGCGACTTGGCCCGCTCCTTACAAAATGAAGGCGATACGGATGCGATTCTTGCGGGCATGGTCCATGCGGCCATCGAGCTGATTCCAGGAGTAGAGGAAGGGTCGATAAGTGTGCTGACCGGCCGGAAAGAAGTTGGTTCCCGGGCCGCGTCAAGTGACCTGCCAAAACGCATCGATGCCATCCAGATGGAGGTGAACGAGGGACCGTGCCTCGATGCGGTCTACGAACAAAAGACGGTACGGGTGGCGGACATGTCCACCGAAAAACGCTGGCCCCACTTTGCCGAACGGGCCTATGAAGCCGGGGCGGGAAGTATGCTCTCCTTCCAGCTTTACGTCGAGGGCGACAACATTGGCGCACTGAACCTGTATGCAAAAGAGACCAATGCCTTCACCGACGAATCAGAGCATGTCGGGCTTCTCGTCGCAGCGCACGCGGCCGTTGCCTTCGCCGAAGCGCGAAAGACGGAACAGCTCCAGGAGGCACTCACCACGCGGGATCTGATTGGCCAGGCCAAGGGAATCCTGATGGAGCGGCACAAAATCACCGGCGAGCAGGCCTTCGTCATCCTCACCCGCGCCAGCCAAAACAGCAACCTGAAGCTACGGGATGTGGCTATCCGTTTGGTTACCAGCGGTGAAATCCCTCCGCAGACGCAGCACTGAGCCGGCCGGGGCGCACCGTGGCCGCTTCGGCGGGAACCCGACGCTGCTCCCCGGAGCCTCTTACCGATTGTCGACGGCGGTCGCCTGCCCTTTGAGCAGTCCGACCACGTGCAGCAAACTCCCGGTGGCTGCCGCCTGGCCGCGGTCCTGCTGCCCGTGCGGGCCGCCGAACAGCGCGGCGTTGTAGTACAGACCATCGCCGATCAGCAGGATCGCCCGCGCAATCCCGGCATCGTGGACTTCTTCGCCGATCAATTCCATCCATCTGCTCTGCATGGCCGTGAATGCCTCGCTGACCTGAGGGTCCTGGCCTTGTGCCAGCCGGGTTGCCGCCACCAGCGTCCGATCAAAAGAGGTTCCCGCGAAAACGGAGGTGCGAATGTAATATTCCGCCGGCCCCTCCAGGGCTTCGCGCATCTTGGCGAAGTCGACCTCCGCCAATTCGCTGAGCTTGTGAATCAACCCAGTGGTCAAGGCGTCGCGGCTCTTGAAGTGGTACAGCAAGCCGCCCTTGGACACGCCGGCGGCGGCAGCGACGGCATCCAGCGTCGCCGCTCGTCCGCCCTCGTCGATCAGAAGTGTCTCAAAGGCAAGCAGTATTCGCTCACGGGCCGAGGGCTGAATAGGCATGCGGTCCATTCTACCGGCGCACGCATCTCAGTCCAACCGTCCAGACGGTTTACTAAACAGTCCAGACGGTATAGACTCGGAAGGATCTTTCGAGCTTAAGGAATTGCGCACCATGTTAGTGAGTACCGGCCGTCCCGCAGTGACGGTTCCAGCAGCAGCCCTCGCCCGTCAGCCGGTGAAAGCCGGCCACCGCGAATGGCTCGCCCTGGCCGTCCTGATGCTTCCCGTGCTGCTGGTCTCCGTCGACAACACGGTGCTCAGCTTCGCCGTCCCTGCCATTTCGCTGGCGTTGAACCCGGCGGCAACGGACCTTCTCTGGATCATCGATATCTACCCGCTGATCCTTGCCGGCCTGCTGGTCCCGATGGGCAGCCTGGCGGACCGGTTCGGGCGCCGGAGAATGCTGATGATCGGCAGCCTCGGCTTTGCCGCCGTGTCGATCGTCGCCGCCTTCGCTCCCACCGCCGGAGCCCTGATCGGCTGCCGCGCGCTGCTTGGTCTCTTCGGGGCCATGCTGATGCCCTCCACCCTGTCCCTGATCCGCAACATTTTCACCGATCCGGCCCAACGGCGTATCGCCATCGCTGTCTGGGCGGCAGGATTCTCCGGCGGCGCCGCGATGGGACCACTACTGGGCGGGGTGCTGCTGGACCACTTCTGGTGGGGATCGGTCTTCCTGCTGGG
This sequence comes from Actinomycetales bacterium, assembly GCA_038242035.1. GTDB lineage: Bacteria > Actinomycetota > Actinomycetes > Actinomycetales > Micrococcaceae > Arthrobacter_M. The sequence goes on along the minus strand of JBBSSN010000124.1, from coordinate 3,448 downwards.
TATCCCGATGCTCATTCCGCTGCTCATCCTTGCGCCGCTCTTTGTCCCGGAATCGAGAGACCCCGCGCCGGGCAAGATCGATCCCTTGAGCATTGTGCTGTCCTTCGGGACCATGGTTCCGCTGATTTACGGAATCAAGGCGTTGGCGACAGAGGGCCTGGGGTTCGGTTCCATAGTGCCCGTGCTGGCCGGCCTGACCCTAGGCTTCCTCTTTGCGCGCAGGCAACTGCGTCAACGGAATCCGATGCTGGACGTACGGCTGTTCCGCAACCCCGTTTTCAGCGGAGCCGTTGCCGCGAACCTGCTGAGCATTTTTTCGCTGGTGGGCTTCCTGTACTTCGTCTCTCAGCATCTGCAGCTAGTGGTTGGGCAGTCCCCTACCCGTGCCGGGCTGACCCTGCTGCCGGGGCTCGTCATCTCCATCGTTACCGGCCTGCTCGTGGTCCGGTTGGCGCGTCGGATCCGGCCGGCCTACCTGGTAGCGGCCGGCCTGCTGCTGAACGCTGCGGGGTATCTGACCGTGTTGCTGAACAGCTCGGGTTCCGGAAGCGGGCTATTGCTCGCGTTTGTACTGCTCGGCGCAGGGGTCGGCATGTCGGAAACCATCTCCAATGACCTGATTCTTGCCACAGCCCCCGCTGCCAAGGCAGGGGCCGCGTCGGCCATCTCAGAAACCGCCTATGAGGTGGGCGCGGTGCTCGGGACGGCCGTACTGGGCAGCATCCTGGCTGCCGCCTATCGCTTCCATGTCGCCGTCCCGGATTCCCTGTCGGCGTCGGCACAGCAGGATGCCGGCCAGACGCTGGGCGGGGCAATAAACGCCGCGGCCACGTTACCCTCCGGACAGGCCGGCGAACTTCTCGCCTCGGCCCGGCACGCGTTCGATTCGGGTGCGGGTCTGGTCGCAGCCGTGGGCCTGGTTCTGATGCTCGCCGCGGCCGCGATGTCGATCCTGACGCTCCGCAGCGTCAAGAGCAGCTGAGGACGACGACGGCGCGCATCTGCCGCCGTCGTCCGTCAACGCCACCGCTTGTCAACCACCGCTTCGCCCGCCCGTCAACGCCTGCGCACCAGCGGCCCGCTCGACGACGCATGTTGATCCCAGCGGACGTCGGGCGCTATTTCCTGCGCAGGAGTTTACGGACGTGCTGGCCTCGGACCACGAGTCCGACCATGTGCAGAACCAGGCCCAGGCCGATGAACGGCAGTCCCAAATATGTTCTGGAGGAGTCATGGGCGTTGGCTCCAATGATGGTCAGCACCAGCCCCACGGCGATTGCTCCCATGGCGCTGAAGACCAGAATCTTGTAGAGCCGGCCGGAGGTTTCCCAGAATTCGTTGAGCACGCCCTCCAGCTTAGCCTTGCATCTGAGGTATCCGGCTTGGAGCCCGTCCGGCAAAATGAACCCAACGCGGGCACCCCAGGTGTTAGAAAAGGGAATTCTGGACGGCGGGAGGCACGGAACGGTAATTGCCAAGAGTGATCCGCTTCCCTTTCAACAGGCCCAGATTGACCACGAAGTCCGTCTCCGTTCCATCAATTGCGGCTAAGACATAGCCGCCCAGGATGGCCTTGATCAGCAGACCGTGCCCGCCCCCGTCCAGGGCCGACGGGTACGGATGCCGCTGCGCGGCCGCTCCCTCATCCGGTTCCGCCAAACCGTTCGCAATCCCCGGCCGTTCCCAAACTTCGTTCACGCCTCGGAAGCCCGCCAGCCCGACATCCCGCAAGAGTTTGCGGACAGCCCGGGCGTGATCGGCGTTGACGGCGGCGAGGCTCGCCGCGGGGAGGGGATTGCGTAGCGCTGCGGACTTCGCAGCCGACCTGATCTGCTGGGTCAGCCCTAAATGGTCGGTGACCAGGTCTTCGAGCTGGCGGATGATGCGACCATCATCGGCGAGGGCCACATACTGCGCTACCACCGCCCCTTGCTCCGCCAGACGGCTCCACTTGCTGCGCTGGGAGGCCGTGCCCACTTTCGTGGCCCCGTCGGCGAAGGTCGCAATATACAGCCAATGCGGCTGGGCAAGGTAGGCAGGCAGACCGGCCGGGGCAATGCCGCTGCGGTGGAAATCGTGCATGAAGCGGAAGTCATCGCGGGCAAAGCACGGCCCGCACTGGTAGCCCCGCTCCGCCGTGGCCAGCTGCGGGCACGGGCTGTGCACCGAATCCGTGGGCCCGTGTACGGCAAAAGAACCGACGCAGCATCGCGGGCCCTCGTGCACGGCGAACCGAAGCCATTGGCCCGCGGATAGCGGCACGGACGACAGCGAGGTGCCCGCGGGCAAGGCAGCCGACGGCGGCACGGCAGCGCCGCCGTCGGCCGCGGCTTTGTGGAGCGGCGGCACTGTTGAGCACAGGACCTTGCCGGACAGCGTCGTATAGGAAAGCGAAGGACCGCTCCGGTCCCACCTCACCCCGCGGATCAGCACGTCGCCGCCGCGAGGATCAGACGGCAGGCTGAACGCCGAATGCCACCGCCAGCTTAATGATCTTCTCAGCGCGCCCCAGCCGCGGGAGGTCCGAGCCGTCCCGGATCACACCGCCGCGGGCATCGAAATCCGCCATGAAGTCCGAGGCCCACGCAACATCTGTCGGAGTGGGGCTGATGACCTCATTGATGATCGTCGTCTGATCCGTGGCAAGGCAGAGCTTTCCGGTCATTCCCATGGACACCGTGATAGCGGACTGCTCGCGCAGAATCGGGTGGTTCGTGCCGACCGTGGGACCGTCGATGGGACCGGGCAGATTGCCCACCCGGCTGGCCACCACGAGCTTGGCCCGCGGGTAGGCCATGGCCTCGCGATCCGCGCTCATCCCCGTATCGCGGCGGAAGTCGCCGGAACCGAAGGCCAGCCGGTACGCGCCCTCCGCGCGGGCAATATTGTTCGCTTCCTCGATGCCATAGGCGGATTCCACCAGCGCCAGTACCCGGCTGTTGCCGTCGAGCCGGTGAAACGTCTCCTTGACCTGCTCGGCACTTTCCGTCTTCGCCAGCACGACCCCCAGCAAACCGGGGACATTGCGCAGCGCGGCAACATCGTCCGCCCAGAAATCCGAGTGGACGTCGTTGATCCGAACCCAGGCCTGCCCGCCATGGCGCAGCCAATCGATCACGGAGGTCCGGGCCGAGGACTTATTTACCGGGTCAACGGCATCCTCAATGTCCAGCACAATAGCGTCCGCCCGGGACGCCGCGGCGTCGTCGAACAGTTCGGGCTTGGTGGCCGGCACCAGAAGCCAGGACCGGGCGATGTCCGCGGGGATATTACGGATGCGGGCTGTTTTAGCGGGGACGGCAGTGCCGGGCATGGAAGACATAGATCTACCGTATATCCGCCGGGGCAGCCGCGACTACTCCACCGGCAGCACCGGCGCCTGCGCCTTGCGCATCAAGGCAGACAGTACGACGGCGGCAACAGCTATGATCGCGGCCACCAGGAACGC